>NZ_JBEGDJ010000041.1:0-36612 GCF_040191335.1 Nocardioides sp. YIM 152588
GAACGGGTCGGGCCGGCGCTCCCCGGCGCCGCGATCGGCGCCGCGCTCACCGCCCCGCTCCGCACCGGGGCCGGCCTTCCCGGCCGGCGCCTTCTGCACCCACGGGCGACCGGCGAACCAGTCCCGCGTCGGCTGCAGCCAGAGCATCGCGATGCCGGCGACCACCATCGGCGCGAAGAAGCTCGCGGTCGCGAACCCGCCGACGAGTACCAGCGGCGCCAGGCCGGTGAGCACGATCCGGGCGGTGGTCGAGCGCTTCAGGGCCTGGAAGCCGAGGATGGTCGAGGCGGTCGCGGCGCCCGCGGCCACCATGCAGAGCACCCGCACCGTCGTCGAGAGGGAGCTGACGGTCAGGCCGGTGCCGCTGACGGGCGGCTCGGAGAGCACCCGCTGCAGCTCCTCCTGCACCTCGAGCGTGTGCAGCGAGGAGATCCGCTCCCAGGCGGTCAGCACCAGGACGATCGAGCCCCCGATGATCAGCCACCCGGCGAGGGTGGCTTGGGAGGGGCGCTGCGACGTGTCCTGCGGCATGGGCCGATTCTCCCAGACGGCCCCAGGCGGGCCCGATTCGCCATGGGGTGGTTTCGAGGCTCGCTTCGCTCGCACCTCAACCACCGGCGTCGGTGGTTGAGGTGCGAGGCGCCCCGGCGCCGAGCCTCGAAACCCGGTGGGTTGAGGTGCGAGGCGCCCCGGCGCCGAGCCTCGAAACCACCCGCCCGAGCCGCGTCAGACGCTGAGCACCAGCCCGTCCTCACCCCGGTCGACGGTGACGGTGCCGCCGTCGGCGACCTCGCCGCCGATCAGCATCCGCGCCAGCGGGTCGCCGATCGCGCTCTGCACCAGGCGGCGCAGCGGCCGGGCGCCGTACGCCGGGTCGTAGCCCACGTCGGCCAGCCAGGTCCTGGCGGCGTCGGTGACCTCGATCGCGATCCGGCGGGCGGAGAGACGCTTGCCGAGCAGCTCCAGCTGCAGGTCGACGATCCGGGTCAGGTCCTCCTTGCCGAGGGCGTCGAAGGTGACGATCTCGTCGAGCCGGTTGAGGAACTCCGGCTTGAAGGAGGCCCGGACCACCGACATCACCAGCTCCTTCTTCTTCTCCTCGTCCAGGCCGGGGTCGACCAGGTACTGGGAGCCGAGGTTGGAGGTGAGGATCAGGATCGTGTTCCGGAAGTCGACGGTGCGGCCCTGCCCGTCGGTGAGCCGACCGTCGTCGAGCACCTGGAGCAGGATGTCGAAGACCTCGGGGTGGGCCTTCTCAACCTCGTCCAGCAGCACGACCGAGTACGGGCGGCGGCGGACCGCCTCGGTGAGCTGGCCGCCCTCGTCGTACCCGACGTAGCCCGGAGGGGCACCGACGAGCCGCGAGACGGAGTGCTTCTCGGAGTACTCGCTCATGTCGATCCGGACGATCGCCCGCTCGTCGTCGAACAGGAAGTCGGCCAGCGACTTGGCCAGCTCGGTCTTGCCGACGCCGGTGGGGCCGAGGAACAGGAACGAGCCGGTGGGCCGGTTCGGGTCGGCGATGCCGGCCCGCGCCCGCCGTACGGCGTCGGCGACCGCGCCGACGGCCTCCCGCTGCCCGATCAGCCGCTCGCCGATGACCTGCTCCATCTCCAGCAGCTTGGCCATCTCGCCCTGGAGCATCCGGCCGGTGGGGATGCCGGTCCAGGCCTCGACGACCTCGGCGACCTGGATGGCGCCGACCTCCTCGCCGACCAGCTTCTCGGTCGGGTCGAGCTCGGCCTCGGCGCTCTCGGTGGCGGCGATCTGCTGCTCGAGCACCGGGATCCGGCCGTAGAGCAGCTCGCTGGCCTTCTCGAAGTCGCCCTCGCGCTGGAACCGGTCGGCCTCGCTGCGCAGCTGGTCGAGCTGGCGGCGCAGCTCGCCCTCGCCCTCCAGGGACGCCTTCTCGCGCTCCCAGCGGGCCTCGAGGCCGCGCAGCTCCTCCTCCTTGTCGGCGAGGTCCTTGCGGAGCACGGCCAGCCGCTCGATGGAGGCCTCGTCGGACTCCTTGGCGAGCGCGAACTCCTCCATCTTCAGCCGGTCGACCTGGCGGCGGAGCTGGTCGATCTCCTCCGGGGAGGACTCGATCTCCATCCGCAGCCGGGAGGCGGCCTCGTCGACGAGGTCGATCGCCTTGTCGGGCAGCTGGCGGCCGGTGATGTAGCGGTCGGAGAGCGTGGCGGCCGCGACCAGCGCGGCGTCGGTGATCCGCACGCCGTGGTGGGCCTCGTACTTCTCCTGGATGCCGCGCAGGATCTGGATGGTGTCCTCGACGCTGGGCTCGCCGACGAAGACCTGCTGGAAGCGGCGCTCCAGCGCGGGGTCCTTCTCGATCGACTCGCGGTACTCGTCGAGAGTGGTGGCGCCGATCATGTGCAGCTCGCCCCGGGCGAGCATCGGCTTGAGCATGTTGCCGGCGTCCATCTGCGAGTCGCCGCCGGCGCCCGCGCCGACCACGGTGTGCAGCTCGTCGATGAAGGTGATCACCTGGCCCTCGGCCTGCTTGATCTCCTCCAGGACGGCCTTGAGCCGCTCCTCGAACTCGCCGCGGTACTTGGCGCCGGCCACCATCGCGGCCAGGTCGAGCGACAGCACCCGGCGGCCCTTGAGGCTGTCCGGGACGTCGCCGGCGACGACGCGCTGGGCCAGCCCCTCGACGACGGCGGTCTTGCCGACGCCGGGCTCGCCGATCAGCACCGGGTTGTTCTTGGTACGCCGGCTCAGGACCTGCACCACGCGACGGATCTCGGCGTCGCGGCCGATGACGGGGTCCAGCCGGCCCTCCTCGGCGGCGCCGGTGAGGTCGACGGAGTACTTGTCGAGCGCCTCGTAGGTCTGCTCCGCGTCCTGGCTGGTCACGCGGCGGCTGCCGCGCATGGCGGTGACCGCCTCCTGGAGCGCGTCGGCGCTGAGCCCGGCGGCGGTGAGCACCGTCTTCGCGGAGGAGTCGACGGTGGCGAGCGAGATGAGCAGGTGCTCGGAGGCGACGTAGTCGTCCTTCATCGACGCGGCGAGGTCGAGCGCCCCGGCGAGCACGCGGGAGAGCGCGGGCGAGGCGGCCGGCTGCTTGACGGTGGCGCCGGTGGCGGACGGCAGGCGGTCGCGCTCGGCGACGGCCGAGCGGACCAGGGTGGGGGCGTCGACGCCGGCCTTGGCCACGACCGTGGCGGCGGTGCCGCCCTCCTGCAGCAGCAGGGCGACGAGCAGGTGGATCGGCTCGAGGGTGCTGTGGCCGGCGCTGGTCGCCGAGACCGAGGCGGCCTCGATCGCCTCGCGGGCGCGGGTCGTGAACTTGTCGGCACCGAACTGGGACATGGACGCCCTCCTCTGGACGAATGGAAACGATCCTCACCGGCACGGCACCGGAGCACCACCGCGGGCGGCGGGCCAGCCAGTCACCATGATCAACATCAGGAAAGTTGAGTCTGTTCCACTCAAGTTTAGGATCTTTCGGCGCCCGCCGCACTATCACGATCGCATCACGCGGACATCTCCCCTACGGGGGGATTTTCTGCACCGACTACAACAGCGACGCTCCCTCCGCTAGCGTCCCCCGGAAATGACCGACACCGCCCCCTCCGGCCCCGCCGGACACACGCCGGCCTACGGCAGCGTCGACCTCACGACGTGCGACCGCGAGCCGATCCACATCCCGGGGGCGATCCAGCCGCACGGAGTCCTGCTGGCGATGGACGAGGGCGGTCGGGTCGTGGTCGCGTCGACCAACTGCGCCCGCCTGCTCGGCGTCGCGTGCGACGCGGCGATCGGCCTCCCGGTCGAGGACCTGCTCGGCCCCGATGTCGCGGCGCGCATCGGCGAGCGGGCGCACGGCGAGCGCGGCGAGCCGCTCAGCATCCGGCTCCCCGCCTCGACCGCGGACCCTCGCGGCACCGGCACGCTGCGGGGGCGGCACGTCGACATCGCCGTGCACCGCTCCGGCGACCGGGTCGTCGCGGAGCTCGAGGAGCTCGTCGACGACCGGGCCGCACCGTCGTTCCAGGGCGTGCGGGGCACCATGGCGCGCCTCGTCGGCGCCGGGACCGTGGCCGCGCTGGCCGACCGGCTGGCCGGGGAGATCCGCGAGGTCACCGGCTTCGACCGGGTGATGGTCTACCGCTTCGACCCGGACTGGAACGGCGAGGTCGTCGCCGAGGCCCGTCGCGAGGACCTCAACCCGTTCCTGGGTCTGCACTACCCCGCCTCGGACATCCCGGCGCAGGCGCGGCGGCTCTACACGGTCAACTGGATCCGGCTGATCGCCGACATCGCCTACGAGCCGGTGCCGCTGGCGCCGCTGCTCGACCCCGGCACCGACGCCCCGCTGGACCTCTCCTTCTCCACGCTCCGCAGCGTCTCGCCGATCCACGTCGAGTACCTGTCGAACATGGGCGTGACCGCGTCGATGTCGATCTCCCTCGTGATCGACGGCCGCCTCTGGGGCCTCGTCGCCTGCCACCACTACTCGGGGCCGCACCGACCGAGCCACGACGCCCGCGCGGCGGCGGAATTCATCGGGCAGACCGCCTCCCAGATGATGGCGGAGCGGGAGCGGAGCGACCTGCGCGAGGAGGCGCTGCGGGCACAGGCCGAGCTCGCCGACATCGCGGCGGCGATGGCCCGGCCCGGGGCGGACATCCTGGCGGCCCTGGTCGACGAGCCCGCGGTGCGCCACCTGCTCTCGGCCACCGGCATCGCGCGCTGCTACGACGACGTCGTGGCGACGGGCGGCGCGGTGCCGCCGGAGCCGGTGATCCGGCGGATCGCCGCGCTGCTGCGGGGCGGTGACGGCGAGGCCCGCGCCAGCACGCACCTGGCCGACCTGGACCCCGAGCTCGCGGCGTACGCGGACGTGGCGGCCGGCGCGATGATCGTGGGCACCGCCGCGGACCGCTGGGTGATCTGGTTCCGGCCCCAGCTCGAGCGGGTGATCGACTGGGGCGGGGACCCCAGCAACGCCAAGCTGTACGAGGGCGAGGGGCCGGACGTACGGCTCTCCCCCCGCAAGTCGTTCGACAAGTGGCGCGAGGTGGTCCGGGGACGCTGCCGCCCCTGGACCGAGTGGCAGCACGAGATCGCGAACTCCGTGCGCACCCACGTCGCGGGGCTGATGCTGCACCGCGCCCGCGAGCAGGTCGCGGTCGCCGAGTCGCTGCAGCGCAGCGTGGTCGCCGACATGGCGCGCACCGTCGAGGGGCTGGAGGTGGCGGCCACCTACCTGCCGGCGACGGAGTTCCAGCTCGGCGGCGACTGGTGGGACTCGCTGGCGCTCGCGGACGGGCGGGTCGCGTTCGCGATCGGCGACCTCGCCGGCCACGGTGTCACGGCGGTGGCCGGGATGACCCAGGTCCGCACCGCCCTGCGCGCCCTGTTGTTCGCCGGTCACCGTGCGACGGAGAGCCTGGACCTGCTCGACCTGATGATGGACGAGCTGATGGACGACCAGGTCGCCTCCGCGGCGGTGCTGGTCCTGGACCCCCGCACCGGGGACTTCGAGCTCGTCAACGCCGGGCACCCGCCACCGATCGTGTACGAGGACGGCCGCGGCCGCCTCCTCCAGGGCGCCCACCGCCCCCTCCTCGGGATCGGCCTCGGTGCCGCGCGCTCCGCCACCGGGACGCTCGCGCCCGGCGCGACGCTGCTGCTGTTCACCGACGGCCTGTTCGAGCGCCGCGGACGGGACCTGCTGGTGTCGCTCGAACAGCTGCGGGAGGCCGGCGAGCCCGGACCTGCCGAGGGCCGGGACGCGGCCGCCAGGTGGGCGGCCGAGCTCATCGAGTCGGTGCCCGGCACCCGGGACGACGACACCACGGTGCTCGTGATCCGGCGCACCGGCTGACCCGGGCCGGCCGCCGGCGCCCGGTCACGGCTGGGGCGCGACCTCCTCGGGCGGAACCGCGTGCTCGGGCAGGTCCTCGCGCGCGCCGACCGCCTCGTCGACCAGCGCCAGCCGGCAGAACTCCTCACCGAACGGCGTGAGGTGGATGCTGCGCCGCACCACCTTGGCGAACTTCACCGCGCGCAGCGCCGCGGTGACGTCGGGCTGCGCCTCGAGCACCTGGTACTCGGCGTGCCGGCGGACCGGCTCCTTCGACAGCCAGACCAGGCCCAGCCGCGCCAGGTTGTTCAGGTACGACGGCACGTGGTCGAGGTAGCGCACGCCGGCGCGCTGGCCCAGCATGTTGAGCCCCGGCGCGATCAGCTGGCTGTTGACCATCCCGATCGGGCCGCCGGTGCGCACGTCGACGCTCGGCTGCGGGCCCTGCTCGAGCAGCAGCACGAGGATCCGGGCCTCGTCGGGGGCGAGGTCGTCGAGGATCCGATCGTAGGCCGGGTGCCGGTCCTCGGTGCTCCACACGTCGCGCGAGCGGGCCAGCAGGTCCGCGCCGCGCTCGCGCAGCGAGCTCGGCCGCGCGGCGACCACCTGGCCGGGCACGTGGCCGTGGGCGGCGGCGCCGGGGCCGTAGGGGTCGGGACCGCCGAGCGCCTCGCCGGCGCGCTGCAGCGCGACCCCGACGGGCACCCCGTCGGCGATCTGCCGGGCCAGCTCGCCGGCCAGGCCGGCGTACAGGCCGACGTCGTGGGCCAGCGCGGTCGCCTCGTCGCGGTCGACGACGGCCCGGCCCACCCGGATCCAGCCGCGGACGCTCGTGCGCACGCCCCAGCCGGCGGTGTGCAGGGCCGCCGCCCCGGCGACGCGGGCCAGCCCCGGCAGGGCGTCGACGACGGGGTCGACCAGGGTGGGCAGCTTCGTCGTCGGCGGCGCGCTCTCGTCCTCGAACCGGTCAGGCATCCGTGCTCATCTCCTCCGTCGGCCGCTCAGCCGACCAGGCCGGTGGTGAAGATCGCGAGGTGGAGGAAGCCTCCGGCGGCGCCCATCACGGCGCCGTGCGCGTAGAGCATCCACTCGTCCTCGCGGATGGCGGCGCGCATCATCTCCACGAAGTCCCGCGGCGGGAGCTCCCGGGTCCGCTCGGCCAGCAGCAGCCGGATCCTGTCCGACTGGAGCCGGCTGAACTCGGGGTCGCGGAACGGGGTGATCGTGCGGTCGACGGCCTGCAGCGCGACGGAGTCCCGGATGCTGTCGAACCTCTGGCCGCCGATCGCCACCCGCACCGCGCCGCGCAGCGGGCCCGCCGCGCGGTCGATCGCCGGGCGCAGCGCGTCGGCGAGCATCTGCCGGGTGCGGTCCCCGCGCGGGCCGTCCAGGAGGAAGTCGCCGATCCGCTCCAGCGTGATCACGTCCTCGGCGATGATCCGCGCGTACTCCTCCGCGCACTCGTCCTGACGGCGCAGGAAGAGCCCCTGGACCCGTACGCCGAGGACGCGCCGCTCCTCGGTGGGCTCGAAGATCAGCCACATGCCGAGCAGGTTGGTGGTCCACCCGACGACCACACCGAGGATCGGGAGGAGCCACCAGATGTGCCAGGTCTGGTCGACGACGGCGACCGGGATGCCGAGCAGGAAGCCGAAGACGAAGCCGAACGCCACCATCAGGTCCAGCTCGCGCCTCCCGACGTCGCGGAAGACGCGGACGACGAGCTCCGGGTTGTCCCGGAAGTGGTCGATCACCATGATCTTCGGGTCCAGCAGCTGGTCGATGTGGACGCCGATCTCGTCGGTCATCCGGCCGACCAGGTTCGGCAGCTGCGCCTGGACCCGGTCCACCACGGCCTCGCGGACCGGGCGCGGCAGGTCCCGCCACAGGCGCGGGTGTTCCCGCCGCATCACGTCGTCGACCAGCGCCGGCACCTCGGGCCGGAACACCTCGACGATGTGCGCCGCGATGGCGTCCGGGTCGAGGCGGGCGTAGAACTCCGCCGGGGTGCCGAGCTTCGCGATCACCTTGTCGACGGCGATGCTGCCCATCTTCGCCCCGCGGGCCGGGACGATGCCCTGCCAGCCGAGGCCGCCGTCCATGATCCCGGGGACCTCCTGCAGCTTGCGCGGCAGCAGCGTCGCGACCTCGCGCAGGCCGGGGACCCGGACCCCGCGGAACCGCAGGGGGTTGAAGAGCATCCACACGCCCGACCAGTTGATCAGCCAGCCGACGACGCCGGTGAAGACGGGGATGGAGACGAACGCGAGCCAGTCGACGTGGTCCGCCCAGTCGGCGAGCCAGCCCAGTACGGCGTCCACGCCTGCACCCCTGTCCGCGCGGCGGCGCGCCCCATCGCGGCCTGCCTCTGGGAGCCGAGGCTAGTCCGTGCGGCCGGGGTCGGAGGGGCGATCCGGGCACCGGACCGGGTCTGGCGGGTCACAGCGGGTGGGGTGCACCACGCGCCCCACTGTCACCGGCGGACAGGCAGTTCAGTCGCTTGTCGGGCGTTGCAGTGCCTGTCAAGCGACCGAATCACCGGTCGACCGGTGATTCCGACACCCCCCCACCAAGAGCCCCTCAGCCCCCACGCCGCCAGATCACGAGCGACTGCCCCGGCGGCGGCGTGCGCAGCGCGGGCAGGCGGCTGGCGGGCTGGGCGGGCGGCTGCTGGGCCAGCGCCTGGCGCAGCGCCTCGCGGGTCGCCTCGAGCTCGGCGACGAGCTCCTCGTTGCGGGCCTGGACGGCCTGCACGGCGCGCTCGAGGTCGAGGATCCGGCGTACGCCCTCGATGCCGATGCCGGCCGCGGTGAGGTCGGCGATCTCGCGCAGCCGCTCGATGTCGGCGTAGGAGTAGCGGCGACCGCCCCCGCCGGTCCGGCCGGGGGTGATCAGCCCGAGCCGCTCGTAGGTGCGCAGGGTCTGCGGGTGCAGGCCGCTGAGCTCGGCGGCGACGCTGATCACGTAGACGGCCGCCTGCGGGGTCAGGGGCTCGCCACCGAGGTGACCGCGCCGCCCGGTCATGCCGAGCCGTCCCGGAACAGGTTGGCGCGCAGCGGCGCGCTCGCGGTCGCGGCGGCGTAGGCCTCCAGCGCGGTCCGCGCCTCCTCGCTGAGCGAGGCGGGCACCTGGACCTGGACGGTGGCCAGCAGGTCGCCGTGCTTGCCGTCCTTGCCGGGGGCGCCCTTGCCGCGGACGCGGAAGGTGCGCCCGTCCGGGGTGCCGGCGGGGATCCGGAGCGTGACCGGGGCGCCGCCGAGCGTCGGCACCTTGACCTCGGCGCCGAGCGCGAGCTCCGGGAACGACACCGGTACGTCGACGGTCAGGTGCTCGCCCTTGCGGCCGAAGATCCGGTGGCCCGACACCTTCACGGTGACGTAGAGGTCGCCGGCAGGGCCGCCGTTCTGGCCGGCGCCGCCCTTGCCGCGCAGCCGGATCCGCTGGCCGTCCTTGACCCCCGCGGGGATCTTGGCCTGGATGGTGCGCGCGTTGCGGCCGGTGCCGGTGCCGTGGCAGGTGGGGCACGGCTCGTCGTAGACGAGCTGGCGGCCACCGCAGGCGGGGCAGGTCTCGTTCATCGAGAACGCGCCGCCGACGGAGGCGGTGACGTAGCCGGTGCCGTCGCAGGTGGCGCACATGTGCGGCCGGGTGCCGGGCTTGCCGCCGGTGCCCGAGCAGGTCGGGCAGGCGCCCTCGGAGGAGACGCGCAGGGAGACGGTGACCCCCTCCAGCGCGTCGGTGAAGCCGATGGTCGCGGTGGTCTCGAGGTCGGGGCCGCGGACACCGCGCTGCTGGCGCCGGCCACCGAAGCCGCCGCCCCCGCCGCCGCCGAACAGGTCGCCGAACAGGTCGCCGAAGCCACCGCCGCCCCCGCCGCCGGAGCGCTCGCGGAGGAGGTCGTCGAGGTTGAAGCCGCCGGCGCCACCGGGGCCGCCCGGGCCGCGGGCTCCGAAGCCGCCGCCGGCGAAGAGCTCGCGGGCCTGGTCGTACTTCTTGCGCTTCTCGGCGTCGCCGATGACGTCGTACGCCTCGGCGACCCGCTTGAACTTCTCGTGGTGCTCGGGGTCGGGGTGGGAGTCGGGGTGGTTCTCCCGGGCGAGCTTGCGGTAGGCCTTCTTGATCTCGTCCGCGCTGGCGCCCTTGGTGACGCCGAGCTCGGCGTAGAAGTCCTTGTTGGCCCAGTCGGCGCGCATGCCCTCGGTCGGGTCACTCATCGCTGCCCTCCCTCCCTCTCTCCGGTGTGCTGCTGATGATCGTGGGGCCCACCTGTCGGCGGGCCGTCCGGTGGTCCCGGCCCGGGCGGGGCCGGGACCACCGGTTCATTCGGCCACGGGGGCCGGGTCCTGCGGTGATGCCGGGAGGCTCAGGCCTCGGGGTCGACGACCAGCACCTGCGCGGCGCGCACGACCCGGTCGCCGATCTTGTAGCCGGCCTTGGCGATCACCTTCACGGTGGTCACCTCGACCTCGGCGTCGGTGCCCATGTGCGAGAGCGCCTCGTGCACCATCGGGTCGAACGCGTCGCCGGCGGCGCCGAACTTCACCAGGCCGAGGCCGGTGACGGTCCGCTCGAGCTGCTCGGCGACGGCCTTGAAGCCGCCGTCGAGCGGCTCGTGCTCGCGGGCCCGGTCGATGGTGTCGAGCACCTCGACGATCGGGGCGAGCGCGGCGTAGGTCGCGTTCTCCTTGAGCAGCTCGCGGTCCCGCTCCACCCGGCGCTTGTAGTTGAGGTACTCCGCCTGGAGCCGCTGCAGGTCAGCGGTCCGCTCGGCGAGCGCCTGCTCGGCCACGGAGAGCGGCTCCTCGACCGCCTCGGGCGTCACCGAGGCCTCGACCTCGGCGACGTCCTGCGGCTCCAGCGGGCCGCCCTCCTCGACCCAGTTGTCCACGCCGCTGGTCTCCGGGTCGTGCTCGGAGGCCGTGGGCGGGTGGGTCGCGGCGGCGTCCTCGCCCGGCGCGGTCACTTCTCGGTCCCGTCGCCCTCGTCGTCGATGATCTCCGCCTCGACGACGTCGTCGTCGGCCTCACCGGTGGCGCCGGTGGTGCCACCGGCCGCGGAGGCGTCGGCCTCGGCGGCGGCGTACATCGCGGCGCCCATCTTCTGGCTGGACTCACCGAGCTTGGTGATCGCGGCGGTCAGCGTGTCGGTGTCGGCCTCGGTGTCCTCGAGCGCCTTCTTCAGCGCGTCGACGTCGGCGGTGACCTCGGTCTTCACGTCGTCCGGGATCTTGTCGCCGTTGTCGGTGAGGAACTTCTCGGTCGTGTAGACCAGCTGGTCGCCCTGGTTGCGGACCTCGACGGCCTCGCGACGCTTGGCGTCCTCCTCGGCGAACTTCTCGGCGTCCTTGACCATGCGGTCGATGTCGTCCTTCGACAGCGCGCTGCCGCCGGAGATGGTCATCGACTGCTCGCGGCCCGAGGCCTGGTCCTTGGCGGAGACGTGCACGATGCCGTTGGCGTCGATGTCGAAGGTGACCTCGATCTTCGGCACGCCGCGCGGGGCCGGCGGGAGGCCGGTCAGCTCGAAGTTGCCCAGCGGCTGGTTCTCGGCCCAGATGGAGCGCTCACCCTGCGCGACCTTGATCTCCACCGACGGCTGGTTGTCGTCGGCGGTCGTGAAGATCTCGCTGCGCTTGGTCGGGATGGTGGTGTTGCGCTCGATCAGGGTGGTCATCACGCCGCCCTTGGTCTCGATGCCGAGCGAGAGCGGGGTGACGTCGAGGAGCAGCACGTCCTTGACCTCACCGGCGAGCACGCCGGCCTGCAGCGCGGCACCGACCGCGACGACCTCGTCGGGGTTGACGCCCTTGTTGGGCTCCTTGCCGCCGAGCAGGTCCTTGACGACCTCGGTGACCGCGGGCATCCGGGTCGAGCCGCCGACCAGGACCACGTGGTCGATGTCGGCGACCTTCACGCCGGCGTCCTTGAGGACGTTCTGGAACGGCACCTTGGTGCGCTCGAGCAGGTCTGCGGTGAGCTTCTGGAACTCCGAGCGGGTCAGCCGCTCCTCGAAGTGCAGCGGGCCGGACTCGCCGTGGGTGATGTAGGGCAGGTGGATCGTGGTCTCGCTCGAGGACGAGAGCTCGATCTTCGCCTTCTCCGCGGCCTCCTGGAGGCGCTGCGCGGCGATCTTGTCCGCGGACAGGTCCACGCCGTTGGCGTTCTTGAACTTGGCGACCATCCAGCCGACGACCGCGTTGTCCCAGTCGTCGCCACCGAGGTGGTTGTCACCGCTGGTGGCCTTCACCTCGACGACGCCCTCGCCGATCTCCAGGAGGGACACGTCGAAGGTGCCGCCACCGAGGTCGAAGACGAGGATGGTCTGGTCGTCGCCCTTGTCGAGGCCGTAGGCCAGCGCGGCCGCGGTGGGCTCGTTGACGATCCGCTGGACCTTCAGGCCCGCGATCTCGCCGGCCTCCTTGGTGGCCTGGCGCTGGGCGTCGGAGAAGTACGCCGGCACGGTGATCACCGCGTCGGTGACGGTCTCGCCCAGGTAGGCCTCGGCGTCCCGCTTCAGCTTCTGCAGGATGAACGCCGAGATCTGCTGCGGGGTGAAGTCCTTGTCCACCGGGTCGCCGATGTGCTGGGACCAGTCGGTGCCCATGTGGCGCTTGACGGACTTGATGGTGCGGTCCACGTTGGTGACCGCCTGGCGCTTGGCGACCTCGCCCACCAGGACCTCGCCACCCTTGGAGAACGCGACCACCGACGGGGTGGTGCGAGCGCCCTCGGCGTTGGCGATGACGGTGGGCTCGCCGCCCTCGAGGACTGCTACGACGCTGTTCGTCGTACCGAGGTCGATGCCGACAGCACGTGCCATTTCTGCTCCTCCTTCGCGGCGGCATCCCTGCCCCGCGGCTCTGCTCTGGGATTTCGAATCAAGAAAGTTGCGTCGATTCGACTCAAGTCTGACACAGGGTCCAACCGCCCGCACATCCGGGTTTGTTCCCGCCGACGGGAACGATCTTTTCCGCCGGCCGGAGGCGTCGATCGCCGCCGGCAGGGAAGGCTGCGCGCATGAGCAACCCCTCCGAGACCGCGATGCCGCGGCTGTCCCTGAACGACGGCTCCTCGATCCCGCAGGTCGGCTTCGGGTCCTACCAGGTCCCCCCGGCCGACGCCGCCGAGGTGGTCGGCCAGGCGCTGGCCGCCGGCTACCGGCACATCGACACCGCGCAGATGTACGGCAACGAGGCCGGCGTCGGCGCCGCGATCGCCGCGTCCGGCCTCCCGCGCGACGAGATCTACGTGACCACCAAGCTCAACAACACCTTCCACCGCCCGGCCGACGTGCGCAGCAGCTTCGCCGCCTCCCTGGACCGCCTCGGCCTGGACCGCGTGGACCTGTTCCTCATCCACTGGCCCCTGCCGACCAGGTACGACGGCGACTACGTCTCGACCTGGGAGGCGATGCTGGAGCTGGCGGCCGAGGGCGGCACCCGGTCCGTCGGCGTCTCGAACTTCCAGCCCGACCACCTGGAGCGGATCATCGCCGCGACCGGTGCGGTGCCGGCGGTGAACCAGATCGAGGCGCACCCCTACTTCGCCAACGACACCGCCCGGATGGCCACCCGCGGCCACGGCGCGCTGGTGGAGGCCTGGTCGCCGATCGCCCGCGGGGAGGTGCTCACCGACCCCGTGGTCACCCGGATCGCCGACGAGCTGGGGCGCACGCCGTCGCAGGTGACGCTGCGCTGGCACCTCGAGCGCGGCGACATCGTCTTCCCCAAGACCATGCACGCCGACCGGATGGCCGAGAACATCGCGGTCACCGACTTCACCCTCACCCCCGACCAGGTCGCCGCGATCTCGGCCCTGGACCGTGGCGAGGCGGGGCGCCAGGGGCCGAACCCCGACACCTTCGACTGGATCCCCGATTGACCTTCCGTCACGCGGGGCGCGGCCGCCGGAGGGCGGGTAGTCCCTGACGAAAAGCACGTGAAAACGTCGGTTTCGGGTGCTTTTCGTCAGGGACTACCCCCCCAACCCCGGCACCGACCCCACTGCAACGGCGCCTACTGCACCGTGATGCGCACCTCGTTGGACGCCTTGCCGGTCGACCGGTCGAGGACGCGGAAGCGGTTGACGCCGCTGACACCGGTCTGCACGTAGGTGGAGAAGGTCTCCCCGCTGACGGGGATGGTCGCCTCGAAGTCGGCCCACTTGCCGGACTCGAACCGCTGCACCTGCAGCACGGCGCCCTCGCCGCCGGGGTAGATCCCGGTGAGGTCGATCCGGCCGAAGCTGGAGACGGTGGACTGGTTGGCGGAGAGGGTGATCGCCTTCTTCTCCGCCTTCTTCTCCTTCTTCTCCGCGGAGTCGGACTTCTCCTGCTTCGCCTTCTTCTCGGGCGCCTGGGTGTGCAGGGTGACCAGCGGTCCGGTGGGGTCGCTGGTCCGCTCCGGGCGCGGGATGACCATCGACTCCCGCTCGGTGGAGGCGGCGCCGGCGGTGGGGCCGCCGAGGCCGAGGAACCGGCTGGCGAAGAGCGCGGCGCCGGCCATGATCAGGCCGACGGTCAGGGCGACGGCGACCATCGCCACCAGACCCTCGAGCAGGGGCCGGTGAACGCCTTCGGACCTGGGCTGCTCGTCGCTCACCGGGCCATTCTCCGTGAGCTCCCCGTCGGGGACAAACCGGTCGGCCTCCGGGCGGGGCGGGCCCGGGATCAGGGAGCTCACCTCAGAATCCGCGGGTCCAGACGGTCTGCTCGTGCAGGCGCCGCGACCTCCAGCCGGCGTCGG
Source organism: Nocardioides sp. YIM 152588 (assembly GCF_040191335.1). Lineage (NCBI taxonomy): Bacteria > Bacillati > Actinomycetota > Actinomycetes > Propionibacteriales > Nocardioidaceae > Nocardioides > Nocardioides sp. YIM 152588. The sequence continues at coordinate 14,562 of NZ_JBEGDJ010000041.1, forward strand.
TGCGCACGAAGGAGTGGTGGTACAGCCCGCCGACCTCGACCAGCCGGGTGCCGCCCTTGCCGTCCGCGACCATCATCGGGTTGTGGAAGTACGCCGTCACCTTCGCCTCCTCGCGGGGGCTGCCGAAGGCGATCACCACCTGGCCGAGCGTGTGCATCCGCTTGGCCGAGAACGCCGGCAGCGCCTCGGCGAGCCACGCCTTGACCTCGGGGTAGGTGGCCGCGATGCCGCCGGACTCGGTGTAGTCGATCCGGGCGTCCGCGGTGAACACCGTGTCCAGCCGGTCCCACTCGCCCGTGTCCACGGCCACGGTGTAGCGGTGCAGCGCATCGGTGATCTCGGTGCGGTCGATCAGCTCGTCGAGGTCCATGGGCGGCAGTCTGCCGCCTCAGCCGCGCGGCTCGAGGACGACCACCGGGATCTCACGATCCGTCCACGACTGGTAGGAGTCGAAGTCGGCGTACACCTCGACCAGCAGCGGCCACAGCACCGCCTTCTCGTCGGGGCCGGCGACGCGGGCGCGGACCGCCCGCCCCCGCTCGCCCTTGAGGTGGATGGTGGCGTCCGGGTGCGCCGTCAGGTTGTAGTACCACTGCGGGTTCTTGGGCAGCCCGCCCTGGGAGGCCACGATCACCACGTCGTCGCCGTGGGGCATGTAGAGCAGCGGCGTCGTGAACTCCTGGCCGCTCCTCCGGCCCACGTGGTCGAGCAGCAGCATCGGCACGGGCTTCCTCCAGCCGGCGCCGATCCGCCACTTCGACCCGATCCGCCCGTTGGTCAACCGGAAGACCGCGACGTTGGCCTTGGCGCCGTACTTGATGATCTTCCCGACGATCGGCTTGTCCAGCCCCTCGGGCTTCTCCTTCAGCGCCATGGGACTCACTGTGGCAGAAATCTAGAACGCGTTCTAGTGTGCGGACCATGCGATTCACGTATGCGGAGGGCATGACCCAGGCGAAGTACTACGCACCGCTGGCCCAGGCGTGCGAGGCGGCCGGCTACACCTCGATGTCGGTGGCCGACAGCCTGATCTACCCGAAGGAGTCCGACTCCAAGTACCCCTACACCGACACCGGCGACCGGGAGTTCCTGGAGGGCAAGGAGTTCATCGAGACCTTCATCCTCTGCGCCCACCTGTTCGCGGTGACCGAGCGGCTGCGGCTGACCCCGTTCGTGCTCAAGCTCCCCGTGCGGCCACCGGTCCTGGTCGCCAAGCAGGCCTCCTCGCTGGCGTTCCTCTCCGACAACCGGCTCGGCCTGGGCGTGGGGCTCTCCCCGTGGCCCGAGGACTTCGCAGCGCTGGGCGTGCCGTGGGAGCGGCGCGGCAAGCGGATGGACGAGTGCATGGACATCCTGCGCGGCCTCACCTCGGGCGAGTTCTTCGGCTACTCCGGGGAGTTCTACGACTTCGAGCCCCTCCAGCAGTGCCCCGCGCCGACCGAGCCGATCCCGCTGCTCGTCGGCGGCCACTCCGACGCCGCGCTGCGCCGCGCGGTGCGCAAGGGCGACGGCTGGATGCACGCCGGCGGCGACGGCGAGGAGCTGGACCGGCTGCTCACCCGCCTGGCCGAGATCCGCACGGAGGAGGGCGACACCCGGGACGACTTCCAGGTCCACGTCATCTCCTACGACGCCTACACCGTCGACGGCGTCAAGCGCCTGGAGGACAAGGGCGTCACCGACTGCATCGTCGGGTTCCGGGTCCCCTACGTGAAGGGCCCCGACACCGAGCCGCTGGAGACCAAGGTCAAGCACCTCGAGCAGTACGCCGAGAACGTGATCGCCAAGGTCGACGGATGAGCGACGGGCCGGGCGGGGCGAGCGCGGCGTACGGCCTCACCGCCCCGCTGCAGGAGGCGATCGCGGAGGCGGAGGAGCTGATCGCGAACGCGCCGTTCATCCGCACCGAAGCGGACCGCCTGGAGGGCTACGACTACCTCGCCGGGCGGATCCGGATGGCGATGCAGACCGCGTTCGACTACGACCTGGAGCGGCCCCTCTTCATCAACCCGACCCACCAGTTCTCGCGCCAGGGCCTGGACAACCCGGACGCGATCTACTTCCACGCCTACCTGCGCGAGGGCGTCGACTACGTCGTCCGGGGCGTGCGCGGCACGTCGGCCGACCTGTCGTTCCAGGTGATGGGCGGGAGCTACAGCGCGGACTCCGCGGCGACCTCGCTGATGGCGTTCGACGAGCGCGAGCTCGACGTCGCCGAGGACGGGACCTTCGAGTTCTCCTACACGGCCGAGCCCGGCGCGAAGACCCTGATCGTGCGGGAGGTCTTCAACGACTGGGAGAACGAGGCGCGGGGCACGCTGACCATCGAGCGCGCCGACACGGTCGGGAGGCCCCGTCGGGAGCCGACGCGGGAGGCGCTGGCGAAGAAGTACGAGGTGGCCGCCCGGTCACTGGTCGGCTCGATCCGGACCTGGTTCGCCTTCCCCCACTTCTTCCAGTACAAGGAGCCCGTCAACACCCTGACCGTGCCGGCGTCCACGCCGGGCGGGCTGTCGTCGCAGTTCTCCTCGATCGGGCACTACGAGCTGGACGAGGACGAGGCGATGGTCGTCAGCGTCCCGCGCTGCGAGGACTGCACCTACCAGGCGATCCAGATCGGGTCGGACTGGTACGCCTCGACCGACTACGAGACCCACCAGACGTCGCTGACCAAGGCCCAGGCGGTCGCCGACGACGACGGGGTGATGCGGTTCGTGGTCTCCGAGCGCCCGCCGGGCCCCGGCGGCGCGCCGATCGCGAACTGGCTGGAGACCACCGGCCACCGCACCGGGGCGGTGATGCTGCGCTGGCAGCAGCTGACCCGCGACCTGACCGCCGCGGACGGGCCGACCGTCGAGGTGGTCAAGGTCGCCGACGTGCCGGGCCTGCTGCCCGGGGCGCGGGCGCTGTCGGAGGAGGAGTACGCCGGGCGGATCGCCGCCCGGCAGCGTGCCGTGGCGCGCCGGATGATCTCCTGACGGGCCAGCCCTCCCGCACCGCGCCGGGGTCGTGTGCCCCAGACCCCGGCATGACGATGCCTCGGGCACACGACCCCGCCCAGCGCACACTCCCCACGCCGAACCCGGTCTGGCATGCTCGGGACCATGGCTGACCGCATCGCGCTGGACCTGCCCGACGGACGCGTGCTGGACGTGCAGGTGTCCGGCCCCGAGGACGGGGTGCCGTTCGTCTGGCACCACGGCACCCCGGGCTGCAGCTACCAGTCGGGCGACAAGGCGCGGAAGCTCGCCGAGCACGGCCTGCGCTACGTCTCCTACAGCCGCGCCGGCGCCGCGGGCTCGACCCGCAACAAGGGCCGCACGGTCGCCGACATCGCCGCGGACGTGGAGGCGATCGCCGACCACCTCGGCGCCGACAAGATCCTCACCGGCGGCGGCTCCGGCGGCGGGCCGCACGCACTGGCGACCGGCGCGGGCCTCCCCGACCGGGTGCTCGCCGTGCTCGCGGTGTGCTGCGTGAAGCCGTTCGCCGGCCAGGAGGAATCGTTCCTCGACGGCATGGGCGCGGACAACGTCGAGGAGTTCACCCTCGCCCTCCAGGGCGAGGAGGCGCTGCTGCCGTTCCTCCAGAAGGACCGCGAGGGGATCATCGAGGCCGACGCCGCGGGCGTGATCAAGACCCTCGACAGCCTGCTGCCGGACGTCGATCGCAAGGTGCTGACCGCCGAGGTCGGCGAGGACGTGATCCGCAACCTCCAGGGCGGGGTGCAGGAGCTGTACGGCTGGATGGACGACGACCTGGCGTTCACCAAGCACTGGGGCTTCGAGCTCTCCGACATCCGCGTGCCGACGTACCTGTGGCAGGGCACCGAGGACCTGATGGTCCCGTTCCACCACGGCGAGTGGCTGGCCGAGAACATCCCCGGCGTCGTGCCGCACCTCGAGCCCGGCGAGGGCCACCTGTCGATCGTGGTGGCCTCGTTCGGCCGGATGCTCGACGAGCTGGTGCCGCACCTCCCTCGCTGACGCACCCGCGCCGCCACGGGGTCGTGTGCCCCACGCCCCGCCATGGCGATGCCTCAGGCACACGACCCACCCCCGCACACCGGGACACCCCCATGGCCAAAAACTGAAACACGTTCTAGCCTGTCCGCCATGGTGGACCTGCTGACCGACAAAGTCGTCGTCCTCTCCGGTGTCGGGCCCGGCCTCGGCCGTGCGCTCGGCGAGGAGGCCGCCCGGATGGGTGCCGACCTGGTGCTCGTCAGCCGCACCGAGAAGCGGCTGGAGAAGATGGCGGAGGTGGTCCGCAGCCACGGCCGCCGCGCCCTCGTCGTGCCGACCGACATCACCGACGAGGACCAGCGCAAGGCCCTGGTCGACAAGGCCCTCGACGAGTTCGGCCGGGTCGACTGCCTGATCAACAACGCGTTCGCGATCCCGCCGATGGACCCGGTCGGCACCCTCGGCCTGGACGGGCTGCGTGCCGCGCAGGAGACCAACGTCTTCGCCCCGCTGCGGCTCTCGTCGCTCTTCGCCGACGCGCTCGCCGCGACCCCGGAGAAGCCGGGCGGCTCGATCATCATGCTCAACTCCTGCGTCGTCTACAGCAGCCAGCCGGAGTACTCCGGCTACAAGCTCTCCAAGGGCACGCTGGCCCACCTCGCCTCCTCGCTCGCCACCGAGCTCGGCCCGCGCGGCATCCGGGTCAACAGCGTCGCGCCCTCCTACATCTACGAGGACGTCAACAAGGCGTACTTCGACTGGCTGGCCTCGGAGTCGGGCCGCACCCACGAGGAGGTGTACGCCGAGAAGGCGGCGCCGACCGACCTCAAGCGGCTCGCCACCCCCGACGAGGTCGCCCAGGCGGCGCTCTTCCTCGCCAGCGACCTCGCCTCCGCGGTGACCGGCGTGATGCTCAACGTCGACTGCGGCGAGTTCCACGACAACTGAGCAGGGAGGCACGCACATGAGCGGACCCCGCGAGCGCGCCGACGTCGGCACCTTCGAGGACATCTGCGCGGCGGCGACCCGGACGACCGGGCTGACCGACTTCGGCGACCCGGGGGCGGACGGGCACGAGGAGGCGTTCCGTGTCCTCGTCGACGACCTCTCCTCGCCGGAGGCCGGGCTGACCGGGGTCGGCAACTACTTCATGCGCTCGCAGGTGAAGAGCGCGCTGGTCGCCCGGCTGCTCACCCAGGCGAGGTTCACCGAGTTCCCCGAGCACGCCGACGTGGCGATCGAGCGCCCGATCTTCGTGGTCGGCCTCCCCCGGACCGGTACGACGGCCCTGAGCCGCCTGCTCTGCGCGGACCCCGCGCACCAGGGGCTGGAGATGTGGCTCACCGAGTTCCCGCAGCCGCGACCGCCGCGCGAGACCTGGGACGACGACCCGATCTTCTCCGCGATGCAGGCGGCGTTCGCCGAGCACCACGTGACGAACCCCGAGTTCATGGGGATCCACTACTCCGACGCCGCCGAGCCGGAGGAGTGCTGGCGGGTGCTGCGCCAGACCGGCAGGTCGATCGGCTTCGAGTCGCTGGCCCACGTGCCGCGGTACTCCGACTGGCTGGCGTCCCAGGACTGGACCGACGCCTACCTGCGGCACAAGGAGAACCTGCAGCTCATCGGGCTCAACGACACCGACAAGCGCTGGGTGCTCAAGAACCCCTCGCACCTGATCGCCCTGGACGCGCTGATGGAGGTGTACCCCGACGCGCTGGTCGTCATGACCCAGCGCGACCCGATCACCTCGGTCGCCTCGGCATGCTCGTTGTCGGCGGAGGCCACCGCCGGCCACTCGACGACGTTCGTCGGGGAGACCCTGGGCCGCGACCAGCTCGGCCACCTCACCCGGCAGTGGCACGCCTTCTGGCAGGCCCGGCCGAAGTACGACGAGAGCCAGTTCGTCGACGTCGACTACCGCGCCTTCGTGCAGGACCCGGTCGGCACCGTCGGCGGCATCTACGACGCCTTCGGCCTGACCTGGAGCCCGGCGGCGCAGGGGGCCGTGCGGCGCCTCGACGAGGAGTCGCGCAGCGGGCCGCGGCGGCCGTCGCACCGCTACGACCTGGCCGACTACGGCCTGACCGAGGACGACGTGCGGGCGGCCTTCGAGCGCTGAGCTCCCGCGCTCTGCGTGGATCCAGACTCAGGCCAGGCAGAGGCAGAAGGGATGCCCCGCGGGGTCGAGGAGGACCCGGAAGGTCTCCCCCGGCTGGTGCGGGTGCCTGCGCGCCCCGAGCGCCAGGGTCGCCGCCTCGGCGGCGTCGAGGTCGGCCACGTCGACGTCGAGGTGGAGCTGCTGCGGGCGCTCCTGCCCCGGCCACTCGGGGGCCCGGAAGTCGTCGACCCGCTGGAAGTGGAGGACGCCCCGGTCGCCGTCGGAGGCGGTGGCCCACCCGCCGTCCTCGTCGACCTCGGCCCTCCAACCGAGCAGGCCGGCGTAGAACGCGGAGAGCTCCGCGGGGTCGGGACAGTCGAGCACCACCTGGGGGTTCGTCGCGATCGCCATGGCGCCGACGCTAGGGCCGACCGCCGACATCGAGGCTCTGGTGGGTCCGCGGCCACCCCGGCGCCCGCGATGTGACGCAGGTCTCGACATTTAGTAAACCACGGTTTACTTTATCGGCGACACACGTCGAGGAGGGAGCCGGCAGTGGACCGACCGTCAGTCGCCGCCGCGCGTCGCCCGGCGCACGCCGCCGGGCACCACCACGGCGGTCTGCCCGGCCAGCAGCTCCAGCGCCTCGCGCAGCACCGCGGCGCCCGCCACCCCGAGGCGCTCCCCCAGGTCGAGCTCGAACCGCTCGTGGAAGGCATGGGCCGCGGCGAGGGCCTGCCGACCCCGGTCGCTCACCGCCACCAGGCGCAGGCGGCCGTCCTCGTCGGAGGCGAAGCGCTCGACGTACCCGTGCGAGGTCATCAGGTCGACCAGCTTCACGGTGGCCTGCGGGCTCATCAGCAGCCGCTCCGCCAGCCGCGCCAGCGGCAGCGGCTCCTCGGCGAGCAGCCGCAGCACGAAGCCCGTGCGCGGCGTGAAGCCGTCGTAGCCCTGCCGGTCCAGGTCCGCGACCAGCTGCTCCTGGAAGGCGACCTGCGCCAACGACAGCAGCACCCCGATGTCCTGCCGGTCGCCGATCACCGTCCGATCGTACAAATCACCGCACGGCCCCGGCCGCGGAAGGAGAAGGCATGAGCACGACCGCCCACAACAACGGAGCCGGCAGCGACGGAGCGCCCACCGGGCCGGTGATCGGGCGCACGCTCGACGAGTCGACCGCGTGGCACCCGCCCCGGCCCCGCCCGGCCGGTCGCCCCAACGTCCTGGTGGTGCTGCTCGACGACGTCGGCTTCGCCCAGCTCGGCTGCTTCGGCTCGACCATCGAGACCCCGACCATGGACGCGCTGGCCGGCGACGGCGTGCGCTTCAACCGGTTCCACGTGACCGCGATCTGCTCGCCGAGCCGCGCGTCGCTGCTGACCGGGCGCAACCACCATGCCGTCGGCATGGGGCTGCTCTGCGACATGCCCACCGGCTTCCCCGGCTACTCCGCGCGGATCCCCCGGTCGGCCGCGACGATGGCCCGCGTCCTCAAGGACGAGGGCTGGAACACGATGGCCGTCGGCAAGTGGCACCTGACGCCGCGCGCCGACCGCTCCGCCGCGGGCCCGTTCGACACCTGGCCGCTCGGCCAGGGCTTCGAGCGCTACTACGGGTTCATCCACGGCGACGCCAACCAGTGGACGCCGACGCTCTACCGCGACAACTCGCCCGTCGAGCCGCCGGCCACGCCGGAGGAGGGCTACCACCTCACCGAGGACCTGGTCGACCAGGCGATCACGATGGTGCGCGACCAGCACAACGCGACGCCCGACAAGCCGTTCCTCATGTACTTCGCGCCCGGGACGGCACACGCGCCGCACCAGGTGCCGCAGGAGTGGTCGGACCGCTACGCCGGCCGGTTCGACCAGGGCTGGGAGGCCTGGCGCGCCGAGATCTTCGAGCGGCAGCGCGCGATGGGCATCATCCCCGAGGACACCGAGCTGACCGACCGCCCCGAGTGGATCCCCGACTGGGAGACGCTCGGCGACGAGGAGCGTCGCCTCTTCGCCCGGTTCCAGGAGGTGTACGCCGGCTTCCTCACCCACTTCGACCACCACCTGGGCCGGTTGGTGCAGGAGCTGGAGGACCTGGGGGTCCTCGACAACACGATGATCGTGCTCAGCTCCGACAACGGGGCCAGCGCCGAGGGTGGTCCGCTCGGCTCGATCAACGAGCACCGCTTCGGGTTCAAGGTGCCCGACAGCCTCGAGGACAACCTGGCCGGGATGGACGACATCGGCGGCTTCCGCTCCTACAACCACTACCCCTGGGGCTGGGCGTGGGCGGGCAACACCCCGTTCAAGCTGTGGAAGCGCTTCTCCTGGCTGGGCGGCACCCGCACGCCGCTGATCGTGAAGCCGCCGGTCGCCACCGGCGCCGGCCCGGTCGACGCCGGCGCGATCCGGGACCAGCTCTGCCACATCGTCGACGTCTTCCCGACGATCCTGGAGGTCTGCGGGGTGACGCCGCCGGACACCGTGGACGGCGTCGAGCAGCAGGTCGTCGACGGGGCCAGCATGACCGCGGCGATCGCGGACGCCGGCGCGCCCGACGTCCGGACCACTCAGTACTTCGAGGTGATGGGGTCGCGCTCGATCATCCACGACGGCTGGAAGGCGACCACCGACCACGTGCCCGACCACGCGCTCTCGGACGAGCTGGTGCCGGGCAGCCGCGACCTCGAGCAGGACCACTGGGCGCTCTACCGGCTGGCCGACGACTTCGCGGAGTCCCGGGACCTGTCGGCCGAGCACCCCGAGGTGGTCGCCGAGCTGGAGCGGGTCTGGTGGGCCGAGGCCGAGCGCAACCAGGTGCTGCCGCTGATGGACTCGATGTTCGGGCGGCTGGTCGCCATGGAGGCGCCGCTGTGGCCGTTCCCGAAGACGCTGGTGGTGCACCCCGGCGCCAACCCGGTCGTGGACGAGGCGGTGCCCTCGCTCAGCCTGGGCGCGATGGTCGAGGCGGACTGCGAGGTGCCGGAGGCCGGCGCGTCCGGCGTGCTGGCGGTGATGGGCGACTGGAGCAACGGCTGGGCGCTCCTGGCGCTCGACGGCGTGCCGACGTTCCTGCTCAACAACACCAGCACGCCCTTCGAGGTCCGCGGCGACGCCGCGCTCACCCCCGGGCGGCACCGGGTCGGCTTCCGCTACCTGCCGCAGGACCGGGTCGGGATGCTGTACGTCGACGGCCAGGTCGCCGGCTGCGCCCCCCTGCCGGACGGGATGGGCACCAGCGGGATGCAAATCGGCGGCGGCGGCCTCCGGCTCGGGCACGACACCGGGTTCCCGGTCAGCGACGACTACCGGCCGCCGTTCCCCTGGACCGGGACGCTGCACTCGGTGGCGTTCCACCAGCAGCCCGAGGTGGCCGACCCCGCGGACGCCGACGCCCGGGCCGCGGAGGCGCTGGCGGCGATCATGCAGCGGGAGTGAGCGCGGGCGCGCGGCGGCCCCCGACCGGTCGCGGCGCGCAGCGGCGGGCCACCGTCCGTCCACAGGCCGCCCCGCGCGGGGCGGCTCCTCCACAGGGCGGCACCGCCACTCCCGCGATGGCGCGGATCCGGCCGAGTGTGGTGGCCCACCCACACCGCCGAGGAGCCCCGATGGAGTCCCACCGGATCGACCTGTCCCTGCCACCGCGCTGGGCGACCCGACGCCAGCTGCCCCACGGCGTCGTGGTCGCGGCCCGACCACTCGACCCCGGCCCCGGGCCGGTGCCCGAGGTGGTGGTGCGGGCCGTCGCGGTCGACGAGCCCGACCTGGCCACCTGGCGGGAGCGGGCGCTGCGGGAGCTGGCGGACCACGCGGTCGACCTGGCCCTGGAGGACGACGACACCTTCGACCTGGCCGGGCGGACCGTCCGCTACCACCGGTTCGCCCACCGCGTCGGCCCCGACGACCTGCTCAGCGAGCAGTGGTCGTGGTGGCAGGACGGCGTCGGGGTGACGCTGACCGGCTCCGTGGCGCGCACGGCCTACGTCCTCTACTGCGACCTCTTCGAGGAGATCGCCGCGACGCTGGAGATCACGCCGACCGGGATGGGCGGCGCGGACGGCGGCGGCACCGGCGTCAGCGCCGCCGGGTGACCCGGATCCGCGCCCCGCGGCGCGGCACGCTGGTGATGTTGCGGACCTTCGGCACGTCGCCGCCGACGGTCGCGACGTCGAAGCGGCGCAGCACCTCACCGAGGACCACGGTGCCCTCCATCAGCGAGAAGCCGGCGCCGATGCAGCGCCGGACGCCGCCACCGAACGGGATCCACACGTTGAGCGGCGGGACGTGGCCGCCGTTGAGGTCCGCGAGGAACCGCTCCGGACGGAACTCCCCGGGCTCGGGGAACTCCTCGGGGTCCTGGTGGCTGACGATGATCGACGGGCCGACGGTCGCTCCGGCCGGCAGGTGGTAGCCGCCGACGGTGGTCGGCCGCTGCAGCATCCGCACGACCATCGGGATGATCGGGTGCAGGCGCATCGACTCCTTGAGCACGGCCTCCAACCAGGCGTCGCCCTCGGCGTCCCGGGCGTCGGCCGCGCGCTGGCTCCGGGCCAGCAGGTCCGGGTCGCGCCCCAGCTCGTAGAGCGCCCACGAGAGCGCGCTCGCGGTGGTCTCGTGGCCGGCCAGGACCAGCGTGACCAGCTGGTCGCGCAGCTCCGTGTCGCTCAGCCCGTCGGCGGCGTCGACCCCGGTGTCCGGGTCGGCACCGACGCGCAGCAGCCGGGAGAGCACGTCGTTGCGCTCGCCCAGGTCGCCGGCCGCGCGGCGCTCGGCGATCTCGGCGTAGAGGAGGCGGTCCATCTCGACCTGGTTGTCCAGCGTCTCGCGCCACAGCCGGAACCGCTGCAGCCGGGGGTAGGCCCAGCCGAGCAGCACGAGCGGGCTGATCTCGACCGTCCGGTTCACCCGTGGGCGCAGCTCCCGCAGCCGCTCACCCTCGCCGACCCCGAAGACGACCCGCAGGATCACCTCGAGCGTGAGCGCGTTCATCCGGTCCAGCGCGCGGAACGTCTCCCCGTCGCCCCAGCCGTCCGCCTCGGCCGCCGCGACCTCGGCGACGAGGTCGCGGTAGCCCCGCAGGGCGTGGCCGAGGAAGGCCGGCATCAGCAGCTTGCGGGCGCGGTGGTGCTCCAGCGAGTCCTGGAGCAGCAGCGAGTGCTCGCCGAGCAGCGGGCCGAGGATCGCGTTGCCCTTCCCCGCATGGAAGACCTCCGGGTCGCCGGCGAAGATCTCCTTGGTCACCTCGGGCGAGGTGAACAGCACCAGCGGCGCCGCGCCCGGGACGAGCCGCAGCGTGAACGCGTCCCCGTAGCGGCGGTGCAGCCACGGGTGGAGCTGGTGGCGGAACCGGATCAGCGCCAGGGTCTGCAGCAGCGCGGGCCAGCGCGGCCCCGGCGGCAGCCCGGCCGTCGGCACCTTGGCGCGGCGCCCCCGGCGTCCACCGCGCCCGCTGCGACCGGTGGGCGCGAGGTACTGGAAGCGCCGCCGCGCCAGCTCCCTGGTCGTCTCGGCGTCGAGATCGGTGAGTTCGGCCGTCACATAGGTGACGTTACGCCCGACGGCGCGACCGCGACCCCGGATCCGATCACCGCTCCCCGAACCCGGCGGGCGGGCGGGCGGGCGGGCGTCAGCCGAGCAGACCCTCGCGGCGGGCGATCGCCGCGGCCTCCGTGCGGCCCGCGGCGCCGAGCTTGCCGAGGATGTTGGAGACGTGGACGCTCACCGTCTTGGTGCTGATGAAGAGCACGCGGCCGATCTCGCCGTTGCTGCGCCCCTCCGCGACCAGGCCGAGGATCTCCCGCTCGCGCGCGGTCAGCCGGGTCGCCGTCGCCGGGCCCGGAGCCGCCGCGCCCAGGCCGCGCAGGTCCTCCAGCAGCACGCGGTCGCCCAGGCCACGGGCGGCGTCGGCGGCGGCCTCGACCTGCCGCTGGGCCGCCGCGGCGTCCCCGCAGGCGCGCAGCACGCCCGCGTAGCCGGCGCGGACCCGTGCGGTCTCGGGGACGTGCCCGAACCGCTCGAACGCCTCGACGGTCTCGCGCCACGCGTCGACGAGCTCCGCACGCGTCGGCGGGTCGGCGTCGGCGAGCCAGCGCACCCGCAGCGTCTCGGCACGCAGCCGCGCGGACCACGCCTGGCCCTCGACGGCCCACCCCCGCCCGCCGGCGCGGTAGGCGCGGACGACGGCCTCCCCCTCGCCGAGGAGTCGGTTCGCGACGACGGCGAGCCGCTCGCGCTCGGCCGCCGACGTCGACGAGGCCTGTCGGGCGATCGCCGCGACGGTCTGCGCCGCGAGCCGGACCCGCGCCCCGAAGTTCTCGGACCAGATGGTGCGCAGCACGCGCAGCACGTCGTCGTAGACGGCGATCGCCGCCGCGGCGTCGCCGCGGGAGGCCGCCAGCCAGATCTCGATCCCCGCGCTGAAGACGGCGACACCGCCCTCCTCGGGCCAGGTGCGCCGCAGCCGCCGCAGCTGGGGCGCGACGTCCTCGCCCCGGGCGGCCTGGATCTCCAGCCGCACCGGCTCGACCAGCGCCGCCGGGATCTCGGGCGCCGACGCGGTCGGCGCGACCAGCTCCAGCGCGCGGTCCCAGTCGCCGCGCTGCCAGCAGACCAGCGCCAGCTGCCACCTGCTCTCCATCGCGTACGGCGCCCACGGCAGGCCGGCCCGGGCACCGAGTCCCATCGCCGCCTCGAACCAGTGGATCGCCTGGTCCCAGTCCCCCTCGTCCTGGAACGACCGGGCCAGCAGGTACCGGGCGCGCAGCCCCGCGGTGGTCGCACCGGCCGCGTCGGCGCGCTCGACCGCCTTCTCCAGCGCCGAGCGCACGTCGCCACCCTCGCCGCTCAGCAGCCCGAGCGTCGTCGCCACCTCCGAGGCCAGCGCCGGCATCGCCAGCCGCTCCGCGAGCGCGAGCGCCTCGGCGGCGACCGCCTCGGCGTCCTCGACCTTGCCCGCCCAGTGCAGGACCCGGGCGTGGGTGGCGAGCACCTTGGCGCGCAGCGGCTCCTGCCCGGTCGGCGCGAGCGCGGCGGCCTCGATGCTCAGCGCCACCGGGTCGACCTCGCTCTCGATGAGGGTCAGCCATCCGGCGTACTGGCTGAGCAGCCGGGCGCGGGCGCGGTCGGCCTCCGCCGTGATCCCGGCCGGCGGGAGCCGGTCGAGGTGGGCGGCGAGCAGCTCCGCGGCGCGCTGCGTGGCGCCGCTGAGCCCGAGCGCGTCGGCGGCGCGGGTGGCCAGCCTGGACAGGTCCACGCCGAGCCGCTCGGCCCGCTCCGCGTCGGCCAGCAGCTCCAGGGCCTGCTCGTAGTGGCGGGCCGCCTCGTCCGGGCCACCCACCGACATCGCCTCGTCGCCGGCCTCGATGCTGGCGCTCGCGGCGCGGTCCAGGTCGTTGGCGCGGCGGGCGTGCAGGGCCAGCTCGGCGGCCGTGCCGGGCGCGGTGCCGGCGGTCAGCGCGGCGACGTACTGCCCGTGCAGCCGCACCCGCTCGCCGGGCAGCAGGTCGTCGTAGACCGCCTCCGCCAGGAGCGCGTGGCGGAAGGAGTAGTGGCGCGGGCCGGACTCGAGCACGTTCATCTCCACGGCCTGCCGCACCGCCGCCTCCAGCTCCGGCCCGGGCAGCCCGACGACCGCCGCGACCAGGTCGTGGCTGACCCGGCGCCCCGCGGCGCTGATGGCGCGCACCACCTGCCGGGTCTCGTCGGTCAGCGGGTCCAGCCGGACCAGCAGCAGGTCCGCCAGGTCCTCCGGGACCGCGGCCCGGCCCTGGGAGGCGACCAGCTCCTCGACGAAGAACGCGTTGCCCTCGGCGCGGTCGATGATCCCGCGGATCGCGGGCTCGGCGAGGCCGTCGGGGGCGAGCTGGCCGACCAGCGCGCGCACCGACGGCTCGCTCAGCGGCGCCAGCGCCAGCCGGTCCAGGCTCGGCAGCCGCGACCACTCGGCGACCTGGCGACGCAGCGGGTGGCGCCGGTGGAGGTCGTCGGAGCGGTAGGACGCGATCAGCCGGACCTGCCGCGAGAACGGCCGCGCGAAGAGGAACCCCAGCATGTCCCGGGTCGACCGGTCGGCCCAGTGGACGTCCTCGATGACCAGCAGCACCGGCGCCTCCTCGGCGGCGGCCTCCAGCAGCGCCTGGACCGCGACGAAGAGGTCGGCGCGGTCGGTGGGCGTGCCGATGTCGGCGGCCGGCTCGGCGACCGCGCCGGAGCGGGTACGGCGGCCGGGCTGGAGCCGCGTGATCGCCGGGTGCTCCGCGGCGACCCGGGCCAGCAGCTCGGGGTCGACGGCGGCGACGCGGCCGACCACCTCGCTGAACGGGAGGTAGGGCAGGGCGCTCTCGCCGAAGTCGAGGCAGTGGCCGGCCAGCACCTGCCAGCCCCGGGCCCGGGCCAGGTCGCGCAGCTCCATCAGGAGCCGGGTCTTGCCGACGCCGGCGTCGCCCGAGAGCAGGACCGCGGCGCCCGCGTCGGGGCTCTCCAGCAGGTCCACGAGGCTCCCGAGCTCGGCCTCGCGGCCGACCAGGGTGCGCGCTGTCGAGGTGGCCACGGACTCCATGATCGTCGCCGGGACCGACGCTGTCGCGCGGGTTCCCGGACGTGGCGGCGCCGTGCTCACTGGCTGGGGCTCAACGGTCGGGGCTCACCGGCGGCCGGGCCGGCCGGGCTGGCCGGGCCGTGGCCGGGTCGGCCACGAGCTGCGGCGGGCCGGCGGCCCGGCCACCGGCCTCGGCGCCGCGTGGCGTGCCGCGGTCCTCCGGGTGTCGATCGCGAGGAGGGTCATGATGGGTCCTGCCTGATGGGCGTGTGGGTCAGTGGGTCGTGTGGGTCAGTCGCTCTTGTGGGAGAGCCCGGGGTCGTTGTCGGCGAGGCGGCGCAGCCACGAGGACCGCGAGCGCTGGCCGCGGCGGCCGGCGATGGCCTTGCGGTTGCGGGACCGGCGGTACTCCAGCTCCGGTCCCTCGATCAGGAAGAAGGCGTCGTTGTTCATGGCATCAACGATCTGCCTCTGAGGTAGGCGCGCACATCGGGAAATGCCTTATCCGGGGCCTTATCTGAGGCGCCGCCGACCACCCCGACCCGGCCGCGGCGGCTCGGTGGGGTACCTCAGTCGACGACGGCCGGCCTACCCCCGGGTGGGATAGTCGGGGCGTGGAGTTCGCCGAGGTCGTACGTCGCCGCCGGATGACCCGCGCCTACACCGACGCCCCGGTCGACCCGGGCGTCGTGGAGCGGGCGCTGGACCGCGCCACCCGCGCGCCCAGCGCCGGGTTCAGCCAGGGCTGGGCGTTCGTGGTGCTGGACAGCCCCGACGCCGTCGCCGGGTTCTGGCGGGCCCAGACCGACGACGCCCTCCCGGACGGCAGCCCGGACCGCTGGCTGCGCGGCATGATGGGCGCGCCGGTGGTCGTGGTGCCGTGCAGCCGCCGCGACGCCTACCTGGACCGCTACGCCGCACCCGACAAGGCCAGGGCCGCGCTCTCGGAGGCCGACGCCGACCCGGACGAGGCGGCCGGCCGGTGGGCGATGCCGTACTGGCACCTGGACACCGCGATGGCCGCCCTGCTGCTGCAGCAGTCGGTGGTCGACGACGGGCTGGGCTGCTGCTTCTTCGGGCTGGTGCCGCACCGGGTCGACGCCGTGAAGGAGCGGCTCGGACTGGTCGGCGACGGGGCGCCGCACCCGATCGGCGCGATCACGATCGGGCACCCGGCCGACCCCGGGCACGGCGCCCGCGGCTCGGCGGCGACCCGCCGCCGTACGCCCTGGCGGGAGGTGGCCCACCGGGGCGCCTGGGGAGCGGGCTGGTCCTGATGCCGTCGCCGTGGAGCGTCGCGCCCGACCTCGCCTCCGACCTGCAGCCGGACGCGTCCGAGGCCCGCCCGGTGGTACGCCGGGTGGCCCGCCTGCTGCGGCCCTACCGGCGCCCGATCGCGATGGTGCTCGTGGCCGTGGTCGCCGCGGCCGGGCTGCAGGCGCTGGTGCCGTTCCTGACCCGCGCGGTCTTCGACCAGGCGCTGTTCCCGATCGACGGCGGCGCGCCCGACCTCGGCCTGCTCGGCTGGCTGGTGGCCGGGATGTGCGTGCTGCCGATCCTCGCCTCGCTGATCGCGATCGGGCAGAACTACCTCACCTCCACGGTCGGGAACTCGGCGATGGCCGACCTGCGCGGCGACCTCTTCGAGCACCTGCAGAAGATGGAGCTGGCGTTCTTCACCGCCACCAAGACCGGCGCGATCCAGTCCCGGCTGGCCAACGACGTGGCGGGCGTGCGGACGGTGCTGACCGACACCGCGACCACCATCGTGCAGAACTCGGTGACGGTGACGGCGGCGTTCGTCGCGATGGTGATCCTCTCCTGGCAGCTGACGCTGCTGACGCTGGTGCTGATGCCGCTCTTCGTGGTGCTCCAGCTGCGGGTGGGGCGGCGCCGGCAGCGGCTGGCCCGCAGGACCCAGGAGTCGCTCTCGGAGATGACCGCGATCACCGAGGAGGCGCTGAGCGTCTCGGGGATCCTGCTGGCCAAGGTGTTCAACCGGTCGGCCTCCGAGATCGACCGCTACCGGGAGGCGAACCGGGAGCAGACCCGGCTCCAGGTGCGGCAGGCGATGACCGGGCGGGCGTTCTTCGCGATGGTGCAGACGTTCTTCGCGATCACCCCGGCACTGATCTACCTGGCGGCCGGGTTCATCATCACCGGCAACGGCGGCGTCGGCGCGGAGACGCTCACCGCCGGCACCATCGTCGCGTTCACCACGCTGCAGGGGCGCCTCCAGATGCCGCTGCTGCAGCTGATGCGGGTCAGCCTCGACGTGCAGACCTCGCTGGCGCTGTTCCGCCGGATCTTCGAGTACCTCGACCTGGAGCCGGCGATCACCGAGCGCCCCGGCGCGCACCCGCTGCCGACCGACCGGGTGGCCGGCCGGGTCGAGCTGCGCGACGTCTCCTTCCGGTACCCGCAGCCCCGGTCGCTGAGCGGCACCCGCCACGAGTCGCGGTTCGGCGGCGAGCCCGACCCGGCCGACCTGATGCCGGAGCGCGCGGGGGCGGCCGCCGGGCCCGGCTGGGCGCTGCACCGGGTCTCGATGGTGGCCGAGCCCGGGCAGCTGGTCGCGCTGGTCGGCCCGTCGGGCGCGGGCAAGACGACGGCGACGTACCTGGTGCCGCGCTTCTACGACGTCGACGAGGGCGCGGTGCTCCTCGACGGGTACGACGTGCGCGACCTGACGCTGGACTCGCTGGCCGACGCGGTCGGCATGGTGACGCAGGAGCCGTACCTGTTCCACGGCACCATCCGGGACAACATCGCCTACGCCCGCCCGGACGCGACCCCCGCGGAGATCGAGCAGGCGGCGCGGGACGCCAACATCCACGACCGGATCATGAGCTTCCCCGAGGGCTACGACACGATCACCGGCGAGCGCGGCTACCGGCTCTCCGGCGGGGAGAAGCAGCGCCTGGCGATCGCCCGGGTGCTGCTCAAGGACCCGCCGGTGCTGATCCTCGACGAGGCGACCTCGGCGCTGGACAGCGAGACCGAACGGCTGGTGCAGGAGGCGCTGGAGCGCGCGACCCGGTCACGCACCACGATCGCGATCGCACACCGGCTCTCCACGATCCGCTCCGCCGACGTCATCTACTCCCTCGCCGACGGGCGGGTGATGGAGCGCGGCACCCACGAGGAGCTGCTGGCCGACCCCGAGGGGCTCTACGCCCGCCTCTGGGTGGAGCAGTTCAGCCGGGGCGAGGACGGGGCGGGCGAGTTCGACGGGCGCCGCGCCGACGTCAGCCTCTGACGGGCGCCCGGTCCGGTCCCGGGGTGGGGTCGTGTGCCCGAGACCCCGTCATAGGCGGGCGTCAGGCACACGACCCATTCAATCGAGCCCGAGGATCCGGACGCACTCCAGCGCGACGTACAAGGCGGCCCCGTCCACGGGCCGGGTCAGGTCGCGCCCGGTCATCTCCTCCAGCCGCCGGATCCGGTAGCGCACGGTGTTGCGGTGCACGACCAGGGTCTCGGCCGCGGCCGACGTCGAGCCGGCCGCCTCGAGCCAGGCGCGGGCGGTGTCGAGGAAGACGGCGCGGTCGTCGGGCGGCAGCTCCATCACCGGCGCGAGCACCGCGTCGACCATCGCCTGCGCCTGCTCCGGGCTGCTGGCGAGCAGCACGGCGAGCGGGTCGTCCTCGAACCGGACCACGTCCGTCGACCCCGGGGACGCGCCGGCGCACGCGACCTGCGCCTCCCGGCGCCCGTCCCGGGCCTCCTCCAGACGCGCGAACTGCCTGCTGATCCCGACCCGGCCCACGGCGAGCTCGCGCAGCACCTCGGTGAGCTGGTCGGCGCCGAAGCCGAACCGCAGCGCCACCACCCCTTCCTGGCGATCGTGGTCGAGGCGCCAGGCCGAGCGGACGTTGGAGCGCCGCAGCGCGCGCTCCACCCCGCGCAGGCCCTCCTTGCCCGGCGTCGGCGACTCCGCGCTGACCACGACGAACTCGCCGGTGCGGCCCAGCCCGAGCACGGAGGAGACCTCCCCGGTGTCGCCGGCGACGTTGTCATCCCCCTCGAGAAGCCCACCAACCATCACCGAGCGCATCTGCTCGTTGCGCCGGACCCGTTCCTCCAGCGCGCCGCGGTAGGCCCGGGTGACGTCGGCGGCCAGCATGTCGCTGATCGCCCAGACGTCCGCGGCGGCCAGCAGCAGCACCTCCCGCGCCTCGGGCTCGGCCGCCTCGACCAGCGCCTCCCAGATGAAGCGACCGCCCACCCGGAAGGCCTGGAGGACGATCGCGTACGGCACCGCCTCGCCGCTCGCGCTGGTGCCGGTGATCCGCGGGCCACGCTGGTCGGGGTGCGCCACCCCGGCCATGTACCCCAGCACGTAGCGCATGTTCGAGTCGCAGAAGTCGTCGAGCTCCTGGTGCGGGACGACCGCGCCCTCGGCGTAGAACGGCACCTCGGCGCGGATCCGGTCCGCCATCCGGCGGGCGAGCGGCTCCGCCTCCGGCAACAGCCGGCGGCACAGCTCGCGGACCTCGGGGGCGACCTCCACCTCACGCACATCGTCAACCTAACCGGTCGGGACGTTGTCGGGCGTTTTGTGCCCGTGCACACAAATCACCCCCGTCGATCGGTGCCATCAGCCGATGCGATACCTCGTGTGCTAGAGGACCCTGGAGGTGCTCCAGAAAACAGACGCCCCACGACAGGAAGCATCCCGGAGACCATGAGTGACCTCGCCACCACACCGCTGACCGACAACGCCGCCCCGTACGACGCCCTGCTGGTCGACGCCGCGGTCGGCCCCCTGCGCCGGTTCGTGCCGGACGCGTCGACCGCGAAGTGGGCCATCAGCCTGGCCAGCAAGCCGCGGACCACGGCCCGCCGGCTGGGCGGCCTCGCCGGCGAGGCGGCCCGGATCGCCGCCGGCACCTCCGAGATCGGCCCCCGCCGCGGCGACCGCCGGTTCAAGGACGTGGCGTGGACCGGCAACCCGCTGCTGCACCGCCTGGTCCAGCTCTACCTCGCCGGCGGCCGCACCGCCGAGCAGCTGGTGGAGGACGCCGGCCTGAACGACCGCGACCGCAAGCGGGTGCGCTTCCTGGTGGAGAACATCACCGAGGCCGTCTCTCCCAGCAACGTGCCGCTGGTCAACCCCGAGTCGGCCAAGACCGCCATCGACACCGGCGGCCTCAGCCTCGCCCGCGGCGGCGCCGCCCTGGTCCGTGACCTCGCCTCGGCCCCCCGGCTGCCCGAGATGGTCGACGGCTCGGGCTTCAGCGTGGGCGACAACGTCGCCGGCACCCCGGGCGCCGTGGTCTTCCGCAACGAGGTCTTCGAGCTGATCCAGTACACCCCGCAGACCGACCAGGTCTTCGAGGTGCCGGTGCTGAT
Organism: Nocardioides sp. YIM 152588; assembly: GCF_040191335.1. Classification (NCBI taxonomy): domain Bacteria; kingdom Bacillati; phylum Actinomycetota; class Actinomycetes; order Propionibacteriales; family Nocardioidaceae; genus Nocardioides; species Nocardioides sp. YIM 152588. Next base: position 34,515 of record NZ_JBEGDJ010000041.1, read on the forward strand.
CGTGCCCCCGACCATCAACAAGTACTACGCGCTCGACCTGGCGCCGGGGCGCAGCATGGTCGAGTTCCACCTGCAGAACAACCGCCAGGTCTTCGTCATGTCGTGGCGCAACCCCGACGCCCGGCACGCCGAGTGGAACCTGGAGACCTACGTCCAGGCGATCCTCGACGCGCTCGACACCGTCGAGGAGGTCGCGGACAGCGAGAAGACGGCGCTGGCCGCGATGTGCTCGGGCGGCATCCTCGCCTCGATCGCGACGGCGTACCTGGCCGCGACCGGCGGCCAGGACCGGATCGCCGCCTTCCTGCTCGCCGTGACCGTGCTCGACAACGCCGACGCCGGCACGGCCGGGGCCCTGATCGACCCGGCGATGGCCGAGGTCGCCAAGGCGCGGTCGGCCCGGACCGGCTACCTCGACGGCAAGTACCTCGCCGAGATCTTCGCCTGGCTGCGGCCCAGCGACCTGGTCTGGAACTACTGGGTCAACAACTACCTGCTCGGCAAGAAGCCGCCGGCCTTCGACATCCTGTTCTGGAACGCCGACACCACCCGGATGACGGCCGGGCTGCACGCCGACTTCGTCGACCTGGCGATGGACAACACGGTGATCAGGCCTGGCGAGCTGAGCGTCCTCGGCGTCCCGATCGACCTCGGCGCGATCACGGTGGACTCCTACGTCGTGGCCGGCATCGCCGACCACATCACCCCGTGGGAGAGCTGCTACCGGACCACCCAGCTGTTCGGCGGCGAGACCCGGTTCGTGCTCTCCAACAGCGGCCACATCGCCGCGATGGTGAACCCGCCGGGCAACCCGAAGTCCTCCTTCCACACCGGCCAGGACCATGGTCCCGATCCTCGGGCGTGGCTGAAGAACGCCGAGACGCACGAGGGCTCGTGGTGGAACGATGCGGCCTCATGGCTCGCACAGCGCTCCGGCGAACTGAAGGCGGCTCCGAAGGAGCTGGGCACCGCCCGACTCGAACCGCTCGCCGAGGCTCCGGGCACCTACGTCTTCGACAAGTAAGGTCGGGGGCACCAGTCGTCACACGTCCCGCCGCCACCGGCGGCGGGACCGACACCGTCGTCAGCAGTGACGCCAGCAGTGAGGCCCGCCCCGTGCACCAGCTCCGCCAGATCACCGTCCTCGGACACTCCATCCGGGTGGCGGTGCGGCAGGGCACCGGGGGCGGGCCTCCGCTGCTGCTCTGCAACGGCATCGGGGCCAGCCTCGACCTGCTGGAGCCGTTCGTCGACCAGCTCGACCCCGAGCTCACGGTGATCCGCTTCGACGTCCCCGGCGTCGGCGGCTCCCCGGACCCCCGGATGCCGTACCGCTTCGCGATGCTGGCCCACGGCGTCGGCAAGCTGATGACCCAGCTCGGCCACGACCAGTACGACGTCCTCGGCATCTCCTGGGGCGGCGGTCTCGCCCAGCAGCTGGCGCTGCAGCACCCGCGTCGGGTGCGCCGGGCGGTGCTGGTCAGCACCGCCACCGGCTCGCTGATGGTGCCCGGGTCGCCCAAGGTGCTGCGCAAGATGATCACCCCGCAGCGCTACCGGGACCCGCACTACATGCGATCGGTGGCCTCCGAGCTCTACGGCGGCGTCATGCGGCACAGCCCGCACGAGGTCCTGCACGTGATGCACGAGCACTCGCGGATCGGCTCCAAGCGCGGCTACCTGCTCCAGCTGCTGGCGGGCGCTGGGTGGTCGAGCCTGCCGGCGCTGCCGCTGATCCGGCAGCCCACGCTGGTGCTGGCCGGCAACGACGACCCGATCATCCCGCTGGTCAACGCCCGGCTCATGCACCGGCTGCTCCCCAACGCGCACCTGCACGTCTTCGACGACGGCCACCTCGGGCTGGTCACCAGCGCGGAGGAGCTGGCGCCGGTGATCCACGAGTTCCTGCGCGACTGAGGGGTTGCGCTCAGGGCGCCTTGGTTTCGAGGCTCGGCGCCGGGGCGCCTCGCACCTCAACCAGCGGCGTCCGGTGGTTGAGGTGCGAGCGAAGCGAGCCCGCCCGGTGGTTGAGGTGCGAGCGAAGCGAGCCCGCCCGGTGGTTGAGGTGCGAGCGAAGCGAGCCCGCCCGGTGGTTGAG
>NZ_JBEGDJ010000042.1:0-36185 GCF_040191335.1 Nocardioides sp. YIM 152588
GCGAAGCGAGCCCGCCCGGTGGTTGAGGTGCGAGCGAAGCGAGCCCGCCCGGTGGTTGAGGTGCGAGCGAAGCGAGCCCGCCCGGTGGTTGAGGTGCGAGCGAAGCGAGCCCGCCCGGTGGTTGAGGTGCGAGCGAAGCGAGCCTCGAAACCACCACCCCACGTAGGCTGGCCGCCGAGGTGATCGCATGCCCGAGGGCGAGGACCGGCCGCAGGCGCCGGAGCGCGACTCGGTCGAGCGCCCCGGCACGCCCCGCCCCGACACCAGGTCGGCCGCGGCCGCCCGGATGGCGCAGCAGCAGACCTGGGTCGACCTGCAGGTGCGCCAGGCGATGGAGCGCGGCGACTTCGACGACCTCCCCGGGGCCGGCAAGCCGATCGAGGACCTCGGCACGCAGCACGACCCCGAGTGGTGGTTGAAGAAGCTGGTCGAGCGCGAGCGGATCGCGGTGCTCCCCGCCTCGCTCCAGCTGCGCAAGGACGACGCCGAGCTGGACGGGCGGCTCGACGGCCTGGCCGCGGAGCACGAGGTCCGCGAGCAGGTCGAGGAGTTCAACGCGCGGGTGATCCGCGCCCGGTACTCGCTGCCCGAGGGGCCGCCGCTGATCACCATGCCGCGGGACGTCGAGGAGACCGTGGCCGCCTGGCGCGGGCGGCGCGCGGCCCGGCGTACGGCCTCCGGCCAGGAGTCGGACGAGGCTCCGCGCCGCCCCTGGTGGCGGCGCCGCCGCGGACGCGGGCGTCCGGCGAGAGATCGGTCATACCCGGCGAAGTGACGCACGGGTAACGTGGGCCGGCGTGACCCACAAGAGCCCCAAGGACTTCTTCCGCCCGCTGGCGGTCGGCGCCCCGGCCCCGCTGCGCGAGATCCCCGCCCGGCCCAGCCGCGCGATCCACTTCTTCGACCCGAGCAACGAGAAGATGGCCGCCAAGATCCCGGCCATGGTCGGCACCGTCGACGTGCTGCTCGGCAACCTCGAGGACGCCGTCAAGGCGGACAACAAGGAGGCCGCCCGCGCGGGCCTGGTGAAGATCGCCCAGGAGACCGACTTCGGCCCCACGCAGCTGTGGACGCGGATCAACTCCCTCGACAGCCCCTGGGTGCTCGACGACCTCACCACCCTGGTGCCGGCGATCGGCCACAAGCTCGACGTGGTCATGGTGCCGAAGGTGCAGGGCGCCGAGGACATCCACTACGTCGACAGGCTGCTCGCCCAGCTCGAGGCGAAGGCCGGGCTGACCCGCCCGATCCTGATCCACGCGATCCTCGAGACCGCCCGCGGCGTGGCCAACGTCGAGGAGATCTGCGGCGCCAGCCCGCGGATGCAGGGCCTGTCGCTGGGCCCGGCCGACCTGGCCGCGGACCGCAAGATGAAGACCACCCGCGTCGGCGGCGGCCACCCGGGCTACCTGGTCCGCCAGGACCCGCCCCGCGACGCCGCGGGCGCCTCCGTGATCGACGCCGAGCGCTCGGTCTTCCAGCAGGACCTGTGGCACTACACGATCGCCAAGATGGTCGACGCCTGCGCGACCCACGGCATCTACCCCTACTACGGCCCGTTCGGCGACATCGCCGACGTCGTGGCCTGCGAGGACCAGTTCCGCAACGCCTTCCTGCTCGGCTGCGTCGGCACCTGGAGCCTGCACCCCAAGCAGATCGCGATCGCGAACCGCGTCTTCTCCCCCAGCGTCGAGGACGTGGCGCACGCCCGCCGCGTGGTCGCGGCGATGGGCGACGGCACCGGCGCGGTGATGCTCGACGGCAAGATGGAGGACGACGCCTCCCTCAAGCAGTGCCTGGTGATGGTCGAGCTGGCCGAGAAGCTGGCCTCCATCGACCCCGAGCTCAAGGCCGCCTACGACGCGATCGAGGTGGGTGCCTGATGTCCACCGAGTTCAAGCCGCTGCGCAGCGTCCTCTACATGCCCAGCTCCAACGCCCGCGCGCTGGAGAAGGCGAAGACGCTGGCCGCCGACGCCATCATCTTCGACCTCGAGGACGCCGTCGCCCCCGACGCCAAGCCGGAGGCCCGCGACTCCGCCGCCGCTGCCGTGACCTCGGGCGAGTACGGCGAGCGCCACCTGATCATCCGCGTCAACGGGATCGGCACCGAGTGGCACGACGAGGACATCAAGGCCGCCGCCGCGGCCGGCCCGGACGTCGTACTGGTCCCGAAGGTGAACTCCGCCGAGGAGGTGCGCCAGCTGGTCGCCGCCCTGGAGGCCGCCGGAGCACCGGAGAAGACCACGCTGTGGGCGATGGTGGAGACCCCGATCGGGATGCTCAACGCGCTCGCGATCGCCCAGGCGTCGCCGCGCCTGACCGGCTTCGTGATGGGCACCAACGACCTCGTCAAGGAGCTGTACGCCGAGCACGTGCCCGGCCGCCAGCCCGTGATCACCGGCCTCGGCCTGGCGCTGCTCGCCGCCCGCGCCGCCGGCATCGTGATCATCGACGGCGTCTACAACGACGTGAAGAACATCGACGGCTTCCTCGCCGAGTGCGAGCAGGGCCGCCAGATGGGCTTCGACGGCAAGACCCTGATCCACCCCGGCCAGGTCGAGGGCGCCAACACCGCCTTCGCCCCCTCGGAGCAGGCCGTCGCCGACGCGCGCGGGCTGATCCAGGCGTGGGAGGACGGCAAGGGCAGCGGCGTCGTCACCTACAACGGCAAGATGGTGGAGAGCCTCCACGTCGAGTCCGCGCAGCGCACGCTGCAGATCGACGAGGCGATCCGGGCGCTCCAGGCCTGACGCGAGTCGGCACGAACTGACAGGCGCACACGTCGAGTCGGCAGAAAGTTTCTGCCGACTCGGCGCGCTTTTCGGGGCCTTGCCTCCCGACGCAGCCGAGTGGGCCAGACCGGCCTACTGCCGCAACCGCGCCCTGACTACGGTTGGCCCGTGCCCGATCTGCTCCTGCGGCGCGCGCGGCTGGTGCCGATCGCTCCCGACGACCTCGCCCCCGACGAGCCGGTCGACGTGCTCGTCTCGGGCGGCACCGTCACCGAGGTCGGCGCGGGGCTGAGCCGTCCCGCGGGCGTGGAGGAGTACGACGCCGCCGGCCGCTGGCTCGCCCCCGGCCTGTGGGACCACCACGTCCACCTCGGCCAGTGGAGCCTCGCGTCGCGGCGGGCCGACACCAGCCACGTCCGCAGCGTGGCCGAGATGACCTCGCTGGTCGCCGACCTGGTCTCCGCGGCTCCGGGGATGCCGGTGATCGCCTGGGGCCACCGGCCCGCGACGTGGGGCAGCGAGGGCACCGTGGCCGACCTGGACGCCGTCTCCGGGATCACCCCGGTCGTGCTCATCGCCGGCGACGGCCACCACGGCTGGCTCAACTCCGCCGCGCTCGCCGCGCTCGACCTGGCGCCCCGGGAAGGTGTCGTCGCCGAGACCGAGTGGTACGCCGCCTACGCCCGCCTGGCGCGCCTGACCGCCGACTCGGGCACCGACGACTACCGGGCCACGCTGCAGCGGGCCGCGGCCATGGGCGTGGTCGGCCTGGTCGACTTCGAGTTCGTCGGCGACCTCGACGCGTGGCGCGAGCGGTGGCTGGCGGGCTGCGACCTGCTCCGCGTGCGCGCCGCGACCTATGCCGACGGCCTGGACGCCGTGCTCGAGGCGGGGGTGCGCAGCGGCGACCCGCTGCTGCACGACGACGACCGGCTGGTCGCCGGCCCGCTCAAGATCATCAGCGACGGCTCGCTCAACACCCGGACCGCGTGGTGCCACGACCACTACCTGCACGGCGCGCCGCCCGCGCACCCGGCCGGGGCGCCGAACCTGAGCGGGCCGGAGCTGACCGGCCTGCTGGCCCGCGCGCACGCGCACGGGCTGGAGGTGGCCACCCACACGATCGGCGACGCGGCACTCGACCAGGCGCTCACGTCGTACCGGACCACGGGCGCGCGGGGCTCGATCGAGCACGCCCAGCTGATCACCCGCGACCAGGCCTCCCGGATCGCGGACCTGGGCCTGCGGGCCAGCGTCCAGCCCCACCACCTGGTCGACGACCGCGACCTGGTGGACGTGACCTGGGCCGACCGCGCGGAGCGGGCCTTCGCCTTCCGCTGGCTGCTCGACGCGGGCGCCGACGTGCGCCTCGGCTCGGACGCCCCGGTCTCGCCGCTCGACCCGTGGCTGGCGATCGACTCCGCCGTGCGGCGTACCGGCGACGAGCGACCCGCCTGGCACCCCGAGCACGCGCTCAGCAGGGCCGAGGCGCTGGCCGCCTCCACCGACGGCCGGCCGATGGTCTCCGCCGGGGCGCCCGGCGACCTGGTCGTGCTGGACGACGACCCCCTGACCACCGCCCGCCCGCCGGTCGCGCTGACCGTGGTCGGCGGTCGTGTCGTGCACCGCGCCTGAGTCGCCGCGCAGGCGGGGTAGTCCCTGACGGGTGGGGTAGTCCCTGACGGGTGGGGTAGTCCCTGACGGGTGGGGTAGTCCCTGACGAAAAGCACCGGGATCCGCCGATCTCGGGTGCTTTTCGTCAGGGACTACCCGCCTTCCGGCACCGACAGCGCGGCGACGATCGCCGCGGCGGCGGCCTGCTGCTCCTCGACGTAGGGGTGGTACGGCGTCGCCGGACCGGTCGGGGTCTGGCCGGCCACCCACGGGTCGGCGGAGCAGAGGTCGTGGCCCTCGGTCGGGGCGGTCAGGTCGACGAAGTCGGCGCCGCGCTCGGCCGCGCCGGCGGCCAGCGCGTCGTTGAGCACGGCGTTCACCTCGGCGACGAACGCCACGTCGCCGGTGGCCAGGGGGAACTGCGGGCAGGTCTCGGTCGGGGCGATCACCGGGTAGCCGACCACCAGCACCCGTGCCCGCGGGGCCCGGCGCTGCACGGCGCCGACGGCGGCCGCCACGCGGCCGGCGAGCCGGACCCGCAGCCGGTCGACGGCGCCCTCCGCCGGCGTCACCCCGCCCGGCGCGAGGCCGTCCTGACCGGCACCGTCCAGATCCGCACCGTCCAGATCCGCACCGTCCAGATCCGCACCGAGGTAGTGGTCGCGGCACGGCGACCCGGTGGGGTCGGCGGCGGCCTGCGGGACGCAGCCGAGCAGGCCGCCGAAGACGCCGTCGTCGTTCGCGCCCAGCGACACCGTGACCAGGTCCGTCCCCGCGCCGAGCGCGTCGCCCTGGGGCGCCCGGACCTGGTCCCCGACGTACTGCGGGTCGGAGACGTGCACCGTGAGCGCCCCGCTGCAGCTGACGTCGGTCAGCTCGAGGTCGAGCGCGGCGGCGACCAGGCTCGGGTAGTTGCCCGCGCTGCGGCCGCAGGCGTCGTCGAGGGAGGCGCCGATCCCCGGCGCGGCGGTGTAGGAGTCACCGATCGCGACGTAGGCGCTGCCCGGCGCGGGCGCCTCCCCCGTGACGGTGGCCCCCTCGCCGCTGCAGGCGGCGGTGGGGAGCGCGGCGAGCGGCAGCGCCAGCAGGGCGGCCGCGCGTCGCATGCGCCTACCGTACGGAGCCGCCCCGATCGCCCGCAGGCGTTGCCGGCACACCGAGCGCCAGTGTCAGCCCGAGCACGGTCGCCGGGTCCTCCAGGGCGTCGCCGTACAGCTCGCGGAGCTGGCCCATCCGGTAGCGGACCGTCTGCGGGTGCACGAAGAGGGCCGCGGCGACGTCGTCGCGCCGCCCGTGGTGGAGCAGCCACTCGCGCAGCGTCTCGGTCAGCTTCGCCGCGGCCGCCGGGCGGAGCCCGTCCAGCGGCGCCAGCACCTGGGCGCGGAGGTCGGCGAGCGCGGCGGGGTCGGCGGTCAGCACCAGCTGCGCGAGGTGCGCCTCGGTGTCGTCGGCCAGGCCGAGCTCGCGGGCCCGCAGCGCGCGGGCGTACGAGGCCGGGACGTCGAGCCAGTCGCGGGCCGGGCCCACCAGGCAGCCGCGGCCGCGCAGGCTGCTCAGCAGCGCCGCCCGGCGCCGGCCGTGGGCGTCGGGCACGAGGAGGAGGGTGGCGGTGTCCAGCTCCGGGAGCTCGGCGACCTGGAGCGTGCCGCCCGGCAGCAGCTGGAGCAGCGCCCCCGCCTGCGACTCGGGGGCGATCACCGCGGTCAGGGTCGTCGGCGGCGTCCAGTCGGCGCGCTCCGCGGCGTCGGCGGTGGTGGCGGCCGCGGAGCCGTTGAGCAGGTGCCGCGCGAGCCTGTCGAGGAGACGCTGGCGCACCCGCCCGGTGGACGCCGACTCGTCGCTGTGTCCGGCGACGGAGGCCGCGGAGAGCTCGTCGATGTAGGCGAAGACCATCTGCGCGAAGGAGGCGAGGGTGGCGGCGTCCACGCCCTGCGCCAGCGCCTGGGTGGACAGGTGCTGCCAGGAGACGCGCGCCCCGATCCGGTACGCCGCCAGCAGCGCGTCGGAGGTGCGGCCGCTGCGCACCTCGCCCCGGCCCAGCTGGTAGGCGCCGTCCAGCGCCTCGGCCCGCGGCGCGGGGCCGTCCTGGCCGCCCCGCCGGTCGGTGGCCAGCGACAGGAAGCCGCCGAGCGCGACCTGCACCGCGGTCCGGATCGTCCTGCCCATCGGGCCGCTGAACGCGTCGGCGTAGGCGGGCACCTCGGCGATGATGCGCGCCACGGCGTCCTCCGCGATGGTGGGCAGCTCGGCCCGGATCGCCTCGGCGACGCGCGGATCGAGCAGCACCTGCTCCACCGATCGGTCCGCCGAACGCAGCGGCGCTGTCTCCGTCACCTGCCACTCCTTTGTTCGCAGCGAACAATAAACGCGCTTCGATTCACCGACTCAACACAGGACTTTACCCCTTCCGGCGGGCACGATGGGACCATGAGCGCGACCTATGCCGCCAAGCCCGCCACCTCGCGGGCCCGCGGCCTGCTCCGACAGATCGCCGACGCGGCCGTCCACCCGCTGACCGTGGACGACCTGCTGGACCACTTCCACCCGCTGCGCGGGGGCACCGGAGTCGAGCAGGTCCGCGGCCGGATCGTCGAGGTCCGCCCCGAGACCGCCGACGCCACCACCGTCGTGATCAAGCCCGGCCGGGACTGGGCCGGCCACGTCCCGGGGCAGTACGTCCGGGTCGGCGTCGACGTCGACGGCGTACGGCTGTGGCGCTGCTACTCCCTGACCCACGGCCCGCGCCCGGACGGCCGGATCAGCATCACCGTCAAGGCGATCCCCGACGGCACCGTCTCGCAGTACCTGGCGCGCCGCGTCACCGCCGGCACCATGCTCCACCTGGGCCAGCCCGAGGGCGACTTCGTGCTGCCGCGCCCGCTGCCGCGCAAGATGCTGATGATCACCGCCGGCTCCGGCATCACCCCCGTGATCGGCATGCTGCGCAACCTGTTCTCCCAGGCCGCGCCCGTCGAGAGCGACATCGTCCTGGTGCACTCGGCGATGGCCCGCCCCGAGGTGATCTTCGGCGCCGAGATGCGGGAGTACGCCGAGACCGGCCGCCTGCGCCTGATCGAGCGCCACACCGACACCGACGGCCTGCTCACCACCGACGACCTCGCCGCAGCGGTCCCGGACCTGCACGAGCGCGTCGCCTACGCCTGCGGCCCCGTCGGGCTGCTCGACGCGCTCGAGGCCTACTACGACGAGCACCGCCTCACGCTGCACACCGAGCGGTTCCGCCCCGCGCTCGTCGACGCCGACGGCGCCGAGGGCGGCACCGTGACCTTCGCCGGCGGCAGCGTCGTCGACGCCGACGGCAGCACCCCGATCCTCGACGCCGCCGAGAACGCCGGCGTCCTCATGCCCAGCGGCTGCCGGATGGGCATCTGCATGGGCTGCGTGCTGCCGATGAGGTCGGGCGCCGTGCGCGACCTGCGCACCGGCGAGATGACCGTCGCCGTACCGGGTGAGACCGGCGCGGGCGGCGTCTCCATCCAGACGTGCATCAACGCCGCCGCCGGCGACTGCCACATCGACCACTGACCCGCCCGCCCGACGCGCACGACAGCCAGAGGAGCTCCGCGATGACTGCCATCACCAAGAAGGACACCGACCCGACCGCCCACCTCACCCCCGAGGACATCGAGGCGCTCGGCGCCGAGCTGGATGCGATCCGCCAGGAGGTCATCGACGCCCGGGGCGAGTCCGACGCGGCGTACATCCACAAGGTCGTCGACGTGCAGCGCAAGCTCGAGCTCGGCTCGCGCGCCGTCCTGCTGTTCAGCGCCCTGCCGCCGGCCTGGATCGTGGGCACGATCGGCCTGAGCGTGGCCAAGATCCTCGAGAACATGGAGATCGGCCACAACGTCATGCACGGCCAGTGGGACTGGATGCGCGACCCGAAGATCCACTCCACCACCTGGGAGTGGGACAACGCGTCGACCGCCGAGGGCTGGAAGCACTCCCACAACGAGGTGCACCACACCTACACGAACATCATCGGCAAGGACAACGACCTCGGCTACGGCATCATGCGCGTGGACGAGGACCAGCGCTGGCACCCGATGCACCTGGGCCAGCCGCTGTGGAACTTCGTCAACGCCTGCTTCTTCGAGTACGGCATCGCGGCGTACGACCTGGAGCTGGGCCGCAACATGCGGCTGCCGAAGGAGCGCCGGCCCGCGTCGTTCGCCAGGAACGCGAAGAACACGCTGCGCAAGATCCGCAAGCAGGCCACCAAGGACTACGTCGTCAACCCGCTGCTGGCACTCCCGACCGGCTCCGCGGTGCCGGCCCTCGCCGCCAACTTCGTGGCCAACGTGGTCCGCAACCTGTGGACCCACTCCGTGATCATGTGCGGCCACTTCCCCGAGGGCGTGGAGACCTTCGAGCTGAAGTCGATCCCGGACAAGGAGACCCGCGGCGAGTGGTACCTGCGCCAGATGCTCGGCTCCTGCAACATCACCGGCTCCAAGCTGATGCACATCATGACCGGCAACCTGTCGCACCAGATCGAGCACCACCTCTACCCGGACCTGCCCAGCAACCGGTACGCCGAGGTCGCGCCGAAGGTGCAGGCGGTCTTCGAGAAGTACGGCCTCAACTACCACGCCGCGCCGCTCCCGCAGCAGGTCGGCAGCGCCTGGCACAAGGTGGTCCGGCTCTCGCTGCCCAACGGCTGGCTGGCCACCACCAACGCCAAGAACCTGCCCAGCCAGCTCAAGCTGCTCTACGGCATGGTCACCTCCGACAAGCGCACCCGCCGCGTCGCCCAGATCCACCTGGACCGCCAGGTGAAGAAGATGAAGGCGGCCAAGGCGGCCTGAGCACGCTCCCTCCGAACGCCGGTCCCGGTCCACCGGGGCCGGCGTTCGCGTCCTCGCCGGTGGTTGAGGTGCGAGCGAAGCGAGCGCCCTGCCGGTGGTTGAGGTGCGAGCGAAGCGAGCCTCGAAACCACCACCCGAGCGCGCGCGGCGCCGACGGTGGGAAACTAGGACCATGCGCCTGACCGAGCACGAGCTGACCGCCGCCCTGACCGGAGCCGCGAAGGGCGTGCTGGGGGCGCAGGACAAGGACGTCCGTAAGGGCCGCCGCACCGTCGACGACGCGTGGGAGGACCTCGGCCGGTACCAGCGGTTCGTGCTGCTCGACGGCCTCGGCGACCAGCTCCTGCCGGTGCTCGTGGGCCTGCCCGACATCGAGGTCCCCGTCGGCGAGCGCCCCTCCTTCACCAAGGAGCAGATCACCGCCGCCGTCGAGGAGCGGATGGGCGAGGAGCGCGGCCTCAAGCGCAAGGCGATCATCCAGGCCCGGGTGGCGCTGGTGAACCTAGCGCTCGAGAGCATCCCGCCCCGCCAGGACCCCGACGCGTTCATCGTCCCCGATCACCTGTAGGACTGCGCGAGCGCGTCTCCGCTTCGCTCCGCCGCGCTGCCGCGCTCGCGGTCGAGGTCCGCTCGGTGCCGGGTCCGCCGGCGGCCTGCGGCGGCTGCACGCGGTGAAGCCCGGCTCGACCGCTCCGGTCGCTTCGCTCCCTCCGCGGGCTCGCCGCGCGTTCCCCGCGATGGCAGCCGTCAAGCCGACCGGTGGTTGAGGTGCGAGCGCAGTGCGAACCGACCGGTGGTTGAGGTGCGAGCGCAGTGCGAACCGACCGGTGGTTGAGGTGCGAGCGAAGCGAGCCTCGAAACCACCGCTCCGCTCAGGCGTGCGGGATCTCGTGCCCGCCCTTCGTGCGCTGGTACGCCGCCGACAGGTCGTCGTAGGTGGCCCGCAGCCGCGACACCTGAGCGTCCAGCTCGGTGCCCGCGACGGCGGCGGCGAGGTCGTGGGTGCTGAAGAACGGGTTGCTGCGGTTGTAGAGGTCGCGGCCGGGGGCCGGGGCCTCGCGGTCCGGGTCGGGGACGGCGTACACGCCGCGCAGGATCGCGATGTCGTGCGGGATCGCGAACGCGTCGGCGGAGTCCTGGTGGCTGAAGAGGTACCAGCACTCGGTGAACCCGGCCCAGGCCAACCCGGACAGGCACAGCGAGCAGGGCTCGTGGGTGGCGATGAAGACGCAGTCCGCGGGGGCCGGGCGGTCCGCGCGCGACAGCTCGTGGAAGCGCTTGATCGCGTGGATCTCGCCGTGCCACAGCGGGTTCTCGATCTCGTTGTTGGTCTCGGCGACGACCAGCGACAGGTCGGAGCGCCGCAGGATGGCGGCCCCGAAGAGCTTGTTGCCGCGAGCCACGCCGGAGCGCGTCAGCGGCACGACGTCCTGCTCGATCACGTCGAGGATCTGGGCGAACACGCTGCGATCGTAGTGGTCGGTGCGCCCGCCGGCGGCCGACCGGGGATTCCGCCGCCCACCCGAGCGCCGCACCTCGGCACACTCGTTACCAACCAGTAGGATCCGGTCATGAGCACCGTCACCTGTGAGGTCGCCGAGGGCATCGCGCACGTCCGCCTGAACCGGCCGGACAAGCTGAACGCACTGACGCTGGAGGTCCTCGACGGGCTGGTCGCCACCGCCCGCGAGCTGCGCCGCGACAAGGACCTGCGGGCGGTCATCGTCTCCGGCGAGGGCGACGCGTTCTGCGCGGGCCTGGACTTCGCGTCGGTGCTGCGCAGCCCCAGCGGGATCGCGAAGGCGTTCACCCCGCGTCCGTGGCGCCGCGGCGGCACCAACACCTTCCAGGAGGCGCCCTGGGCGTTCCGGCGCATCCCCGTGCCGGTGATCGCCGCGGTGCACGGCCACTGCCTCGGCGGCGGCCTCCAGATCGCGCTCGGCGCCGACTTCCGGATCGCCACGCCGGACTCCCGCTGGTCGGTGCTGGAGGGCAAGTGGGGGCTGATCCCGGACATGTCGGGCGTGCAGGCGCTGTCGGAGCTGATCGGCATCGACCAGGCCAAGCTGCTGACGATGACCGCGGAGACGTTCGACGGCACCCGGGCCAAGGAGCTGGGCCTGGTCACCAGCCTCGACAGCGACCCGCTGGCCGGGGCGCACCGCCTCGCCGAGGAGCTGTCGCGGAAGTCGCCGGACGCGCTCGCCGCCGCCAAGCGGCTGTACGACGGCACGTGGAACGCCTCGCCGCGCCGTACCTTCGCGCGGGAGCGGGCCGAGCAGCTCTTCCTGCTCGCGGCCCGCAACACCAAGGCCGCCCGCGAGGCCGCGTTCACCAAGAAGGACGCCGTCTACGGACCGCGCGGGCGCTGACCCCGGTCACGCTCAGCGCGACCAGGGCGTGACCGGCCGCTCGACGACCTCGCCGTCGACCAGGACGTCCGTCCGCTCGTTCCAGAACGCGACGTGGTCGCGGACCCGCACGGCGTCGTCGAGCGGTTCGGGGTAGGTCCAGCCGATGTCGCGACCCTCGGGCCGCCCGTCGGCGGTCGAGAGGTAGGACGCCCTCCCCTTGTAGGCGCAGGTGGTGCGGGTCTCGCTCGGGACCAGGACCCCGGGCACGACGTCCTGCGCGGGGACGTAGTAGCGGACCAGCGCCAGCATCGGCCCCTCGATCAGCAGCTGGGCGCGGTCGGTGCGGGCGAGCACGGTGCCGTCGAGGCGGACCTCGACGGAGCGGTGCGAGGCCAGCACGTCGATCCTCTTGAACGGGTCGCGCGGGTGCCCCACCAGGGGCTCGTCCTCGGCCAGCCAGCCGTCGAGGGCGGCGAAGTCCAGCACGACGAGGCCGTCGAGGTCGGCGTCGGCCGGCACGAACCCGGCCCGGGGCAGTCGCCGCGGCCCGCGGACGAGGTCCACGGCCGTGCCGGGCGTCGTGTGCCGCTCGAACGACCCCGGCCCCAGCACCGGCGGCAGCGCCGCGAGGTCGGGCCGCTCCGGCTGCGGGTCGCTGGCCTCGATCTCCACCAGCAGGTCGCGCGCGGGCACGGCGTAGGTGGGCACGATCCGCCGCGGTTCCCAGACCAGGACCCCGGCGACCGTGTCCAGCGCGGGCTCGCCGTCCAGGAACGCGCGCAGCCGGACCGCGACCGGCTCGTAGGCGAGGTCCTGGCGAGCCAGCCCGAGGTGCGTCGTCATCCGCAGCGCCACCACCCGATTGAACCGCGGGCGGCCGCCGCGCGCATCCCTCAGGGGTAGGCGAGCCCCACGGTCTGCTGGCTGATCGCCCACAGGCGCGCGGCGGCCTTCTTGTCCCGCGCCATCGCGGAGCGCTTGACCACCTTGGGCGGCCCGTACAGCTGGAAGAAGTTGGTCGGCCCGACGTAGGTGTCGCCGGGGAGGTCGGCGGTGGCCGCCATCAGCGTGGCGCGGGCCCCGGACGCCGGCGACTGCGAGACCCAGCGGATGTGCCGGTCGAGCTTGCTCGCCTTGTCGCCCTGCGTGCCGCCGTAGCGGCCGTTCGCGGCCAGGTGGGTGCCGGCGAAACCGGGGTGCGCGGCGAGCGCCTTGACCGGCAGCTCGGCGGCGGCCAGCCGTCGGTCCAGCTCGCCGGTGAAGAGCAGGTTGGCCAGCTTGGACTGCCCGTAGACCTGCCACCGGTGGTAGCGGCCGAGGGCCTCCCGCGGGTCCCTGGTCGGCTGGCTGCCGGCGTACCGGTGGAACTGGGAGGAGACCGTGACGACGCGCGCGTCGCCGCTCTCCACCAGCTGCGGGAGCAGCAGGCCCGTGAACAGGAACGGCGCGAAGTGGTTGGTCTGCATCTGCAGCTCCAGCCCGTCCAGCGTGCGCGTGCGCTCGGTCCCCATCACCCCCGCGTTGTTGACCAGCAGGTCGACGGGGCCGAACGCGGTCGCGTCGGCCGCCGCGCGGCGCACGGACTCCATCCGGGACAGGTCGAGGTGGAGGATCTCCGTGCTCGCCTCGGGCACCCCCTCCTCGATGGCGGCGGCGGCCGCCCGCACCTTGGTCAGGTCGCGCCCGGCGAGCACCACGCGGGCGCCGCGGCGGGCCAGCTCGAGCGCCGTGTGGTACCCGAGCCCGCCCAGCGTCGGGCCGGTCACCAGGGCGGTCCGACCGCTCTGGTCGGGGATGTCGGCGGGGTCCCAGATCATGCGGGTCCTATCGGGGAGGGAGCGAGGGAGCAGTCCCGGCGACCCCGCCGGCCGACCGCAGGCGGCGGGGACCGGCCGGGGGTCAGGGGGTGGTGGCCATCGCCGCGAGGATCGCGGCGCCGAGCTCGGCGTCGCCCTCGACGCTCACCCGGTCCGGGTCGGGGGTACGGCGGCCGCCGGCCGCGCCGATGAAGGACTCCCGGTCCATGGCGATCCGGACGGTGGGCGCGGCCGGCTCCTCGGGGAGGCGCCGGCCGCGGCCGTTCTCGTCGATCTCGACGGCGACCACGGGGCTGCCCTCGACCGCGAGCACGGCGCTGGTGCCGACCGGCGGCGCCACGCGCTTGCCGACGACGAAGCCGAAGCCCTCGGAGAGGTAGTCCGCGGTGTGCGCGGCGGCGGGCGTGTCCATGCCGCCGGGGCGACCGAGCGCGCGGCGGACGTCCTGGTCGTGCATCCACACGTCCAGCGGGCGGTTGCGCAGCAGCGTCTCCCAGTTCCAGGGGACGCCGCCGAAGATCAGGTCGGGCTTGGCCGAGGCGTCGGTCGGCAGGTCCGCGCGCAGGATCCGCGCGCGCTCCGCGGTGGCGCTCCTGATCTCCTCGATCAGGTCCTCCGGCGCGGTGTCGCGGCGGTTGACCACGCCGATCTCGGTGTAGGCGCCCATCAGGCTGGTCACGTGCGGGGGCTCGCCGACGTCGGCGGTCTCCTCACCGCGGCCGGCGAGGACGCTCTCCAGGTGGGCCGTGTGCGACGCGACCGCCTTGACGTCCCAGCCGGGCAGGTCCGTGGGGACCGCCCAGTCCGCGTCGTCGAGGTCGCTCAGCAGGTCCAGGAAGTCGGCGATCGCCGCCTCCCAGGTGTCGATGTATCCGGCCAGCCGCTCTGCGTCGTTCACGGCCTCGACCTTAGGGCGCGAGCGACCGCCGGGCCCAGGAAATGGGCGACGGGCCGCCCGATCCGTGGATCGGGCGGCCCGTCGGCGTCGTGCGGCGACCTCAGGTGGAGGTCAGAACGCGGCCTCGTCGATGTCCATCAGCGACAGGTCGATCGCCTCGGCGATCGCGCGCTCGGAGGCGATCTTCGGCAGGTTGTTGTGCGCGAAGAAGCGGGCCGCGGCGACCTTGCCCTCGTAGAAGGCCTGGTCCTCGCCGGCACCGCCGTCGAGCTTGGCCAGCGCGACCTCGGCGCCGCGCAGCAGCAGCCACGAGCAGACCACGTCGCCGAGCACCATCAGCACCCGGCTGGTGTTGAGGCCGACCTTGTAGATGTTGCGGATGTCCTCCTGGGCGGACATCAGGTCGTTGATCATGTGACCGACGATCGCCTCGGCGTCCGCCAGCGCGGTGGCGAGCAGCTCCCGCTCGACCTTGAGCCGGCCGTTGCCGGCCTCGGCCTCGATGAAGGCCTTGATCTCGCCGGCCAGGTGGCCCAGCGCACGGCCCTGGTCCTTGACGATCTTGCGGAAGAAGAAGTCCTGGCCCTGGATCGCGGTGGTGCCCTCGTAGAGGGTGTCGATCTTGGCGTCGCGGACGTACTGCTCGATCGGGTACTCCTGGAGGAAGCCCGAACCGCCGAACGTCTGCAGCGACTCGGTGCCCAGCAGCACCCAGGAGCGCTCGGAGCCGTAGCCCTTGACGATCGGCAGCAGCAGGTCGTTGACCGCCTCGGCGAGCTCGTCGCGCTCACCCTTGGCCGTGGCCACCTGCACCTTGTCCTGGAAGGAGGCGGTGAAGAGCACCAGGCTGCGCATCGCCTCGGCGAACGACTTCTGGGTCATCAGCGAGCGGCGCACGTCGGGGTGGTGGGTGATCGTGACCCGGGGCGCGGTCTTGTCCGAGGACTGGGTCAGGTCGGCGCTCTGGACCCGCTCCTTGGCGTACTCCAGCGCGTTCAGGTAGCCGGTGGAGAGGGTGGCGATGGCCTTGGTGCCCACCATCATCCGGGCGTTCTCGATGACCTGGAACATCTGGGCGATGCCGTCGTGCACCTCGCCGAGCAGCCAGCCCTGGGCGGGCTCGCCGCCGCCGACCTGCGGGTCGCCGAAGGTGGTCTCGCAGGTGTTGGAGACCTTGATGCCCATCTTGTGCTCGACGTTGGTGACGTAGACGCCGTTGCGCTCGCCGGTGAGCTCGCCGGTCTCGTGGTCGAAGTGGTACTTCGGCACGACGAAGAGCGACAGGCCCTTGGTGCCCGGGCCACCGACGCCCTCGACGCCCTCGGGGCGGGCGAGGACGAGGTGGATGATGTTCTCCTGCAGGTCCGACTCGGCGCTGGTGATGAAGCGCTTCACGCCGGTGATGTTCCAGGAGCCGTCGGCGTTCGGGGTGGCCTTGGTGCGGCCGGCGCCCACGTCGGAGCCCGCGTCGGGCTCGGTCAGCACCATCGTCGCGGCCCAGCCGCGCTCGACCATGATCTGCGCGATGCGCTTGTCGCGGTCGGTGCCGTTGTGGTGCACCACGCCGGCGAACGGCGCGCCGGCGGCGTACATCCAGATCGGCGCGTTGGCGCCGAGCACCATCTCGCCCATCGCCCAGACGAGCGAGGAGGGGGCCGGCTGGCCGCCGAGCTCCTCGGAGATCTGGAGGCGCCAGAACTCGGCCGCCATCCAGGCGTCGTAGCTGGCCTTGAAGGAGGCCGGGACGGGAGCGGTGTTGGTCGTCGGGTCGAAGACCGGCGGGTTGCGGTCGCTGTCGACATAGGAGGCCGCGAGGTCCTCGCGGCAGATCCGCTCGACCTCGCCGAGGATCTCGCGGGCGGTGTCCGCGTCGTACTCCTCGAACGGGCCGGCACCGAGGACCTCGTCGCGACCGAGGAGCTCGAAGAGGTTGAACTCGATGTCGCGGAGGTTGCTCTTGTAGTGGCTCACAGTCACGTGTCCTTCAGGAAGATGGCTACTCGTCAGTAACATAATGATACTCGCCAGTCACTTAGCGAATCAAGGCCGGCCAAGCGACCGTTCGGTTACCGGCTCCGGGCCATCAGTCCCGGGGCCCATGGTCGAGTGATCCGATCGAGATATGTGAGAGAATGGAGTCATGCGAGTTTCCGCCAAATCCGACTACGCACTGCGTGCGTTGATCGAGATGGCGGGACGGGCCGACGGTCGCGCGATCAGCGCCGAGGAGCTCGGCCGGCTGCAGGAGATCCCGCACGGCTTCCTCCAGGCGATCCTGGCCGACCTGCGCCGCGCCGGGATCGTGCTCTCCCAGCGCGGCCAGTCCGGCGGCTGGCGGATGGCCCGCACCCCCGACGACGTCTCCGTCGCCGACGTGATCCGCGCCGTGGACGGGCCACTGGTCTCGGTCTACGGGCTGCGCCCGGAGGCCGTCAGCTACAACGACGCCGCCGAGGTCCTGCAGCACGTGTGGATCGCCGCCCGCGCCTCGCTGCGCGAGGTCTTCGAGCAGGTCTCGCTGCAGCAGCTCGCGGACGGGTCGCTGCCGGACGCGGTCAAGGTGCTCACCGCCGACCAGGACGCCTGGCAGTCGCACTGACCCCCGGCCGCCGAGCCCGGCGCCGACCCGGGCGCCGGCCTCAGGCCGCGGTGCGCCGCTCGGAGCGCCGGCGCAGCCGGCGCCGCTTGGGGTCGACCTCCTCCAGGCGGACCTCGAGCGAGGCGTTGCGCCGCGCCAGCCGCTCGAGCTCGCGCCGCGCCTCGGGCAGCGTCGTGCACACCGGGACGGTCGGCGGTACGTCGTCCAGGCCGAGCGACGCGGTGCCGAACCCGACGAGGCGGCCGAACGCCCGCCACACGGCCTCCGGCGTCTCCTCCGCCACCGCCAGCACGTGCAGCCGCTCCGGCTTGCGCACGGCCCGCTCCCAGCGCAGGACCGTCGCCTCGAGGGCGGCCGACTCGCGGGGGCCCTCCGCGCTGACGACGACGTTCACCTGGAAGCCCACCAGCGCGTCGACCAGGAGGTCGACCTGCTCCGGCGCGGCCTCGGCGAGCATCGGCTGGCTGAAGACCAGGTCGGCGCGGGCCTTCTCGGCCCTCCGCACCAGCCGGGTCCACTGCCCCTCGACGTCGCTGCGCCGCAGGCCCCAGCGGGCGTGGGTGCGCAGCATCTCGACCGACGCCCGGAAGCTCTCAGCCTGCGTGCGTGCGACCGAGGCGAAGCCGAGCTCGATCAGCGACCGGTGGTGGTGCACCAGGGCCGCCTCGACGATGTCACCGGCGCCGGGCGCCCCGACGTGGATCCAGGCCTTGCGCTTCTTGCCCATGGCTCGCACGGTGGCAGCGCCACGTGACGCGCGCGTGAACCGGCGGTGGCCGGTCGCGGTCCGACCGCCGACACGCCCGTCGACGTAGAACGTGTTCTACTTCCGGCCTACGATGCTCCCATGATCACCTCCGACGCCATCGCCTGGAACGCGCCGAACGACCTGCACCCGGCCCGGACCGCATCGCAGCGCTCCTACTCCGCTGTCGCCCGCGGCGACCTGGCCGAGTGGCTCACGGTATACGCCGAGGACGCCGTGCTCGAGGACCCCGTCGGTCCGTCGATGTTCGACCCCGAGGGGATCGGCCACCACGGGCACGCCGGGATCTCGGCGTTCTGGGAGAAGGCGATCGCGCCGATCGCGAGCTTCGAGTTCACGATCAACGACTCCTTCGCCAACCCCGGCAGCAACACCTGCGCCAACATCGGGAGCATCAGGACGTCGTTCCCCGACGGCTCCTTCACCGTCACTGACCTGATCATGGTCTACGTCGTCGACGACGCCGGCCTGGTGAAGTCGATGAAGGCGTACTGGGAGCCGGACCGCACGATGGCCTCGTTCACCGCGGCCGGCTGAGCGCCGCCGGCGGACCGGGGTCAGTCGAGGGCGTCGGCCAGCCACTCCACGAGCGGCCTCAGCCGGCGCCAGTCGGCCCGGACGTGGTCCAGCAGCTCCGGCGTGTGGATGAACGGCTCGAAGCCGTAGCGGCGGCTGCCCAGGATCGTCTTCATGCGGAGCAGCTCCACCCGGGGGTGCTCCTTGTCATACCCGCGCGGCACGGTCTTGAGCCGCTCGCCGTGGACCTCGAAGCCGCCGCGCTCCAGGTCGCCCAGGATCCGCTCCAGGACCGGTCCGGTCCGGTCGTCGGCCATCGCCGCGCGCAGCGACGCCAGCCGCTCGCCGGAGGCCTCGTAGACGCCGGCGCCGACCCGCACGCCGGGGGCGGCCACCTCGACGTACCACCCGCAGGCGGGACCGACGCCGACGAACGCGCCCTGGTGGGTCTTGTACGGCGTCTTGTCCTTCGCGAACCGGACGTCCCGGTAGGGCCGGAACACCTTCGCCGGCCCGAACTCCTGCTCCAGCGCGCCGGTCAGCGCGACCATCGGCGCCTTCACCTGCTCGGCGTAGACGGCCTTGTGGGCCTCCCAGAACGACTTGGTGTTGTCGACCTCGAGGTCGTCGTAGAAGTCGAGCGCGGCGGAGGAGAAGCCTTCGAAGGTGGTCACGGGGCCGACCCTAGCGACGGCCGGGGACATCTCCACCGGGCGGACGGAACCGACACCGTGAAACAAGGAAGGCCCCTCGACAGAGGGGCCCTTCTTCGTGGAGCGGGCGACGAGACTCGAACTCGCGACATCGACCTTGGGAAGGTCGCGCTCTACCAACTGAGCTACGCCCGCAGTGCCCCGATCGGCGTGCACCGCCGAGGCGTGGAGGATGCTACCGCACGCCGCCGGTGCTCCACTCACGGGGCGAGACAAGGGCCGGGTACTTCGCCGCGAGGCCGTCACCGGACGAGCGGCCGGTGACCCGCCGGTGCACCCACGGGCCGAGGTGCTCCTTGGCCCACTGCCGGTTGGCGGCGCGCCGCTCCTTGCCCACCAGCGTGGGCCGCTCGAGCGGCGCGGGCCACGGGACGTCGTACTCGATGCGGAGCCGGTCGAGCACGCGCGTGGCCATCAGCGCGTGGCCGGGCGCCGACATGTGCAGCCGGTCGACGTCCCAGTAGCCCCAGTCGTTGTAGTCGGCCATCCGCCAGTAGTCGATGATCGTCGCGCCGTGGGTGTCGGCGATCTCGCGGACCAGCTCGTTGTAGTAGGCGAACCGGCCGCGCATCGGCTTCCAGAACGACGAGGAGCGGGCGCCGAACGCCGTGAAGAGCAGCACCGTGGCACCCGAGCCGGCGAGCCGGGCGACCGCGTCCTCGTAGGTCTCCATCAGCGCGTCGATGTCGACCTTGGGGCGCAGGATGTCGTTGCCGCCGGCGTAGAGGCTGACCAGGTCGGGCTTCAGCGCGAGGGCGGGCTCGAGCTGCTCGTCGACGATCGCGCGCAGCTTGCGCCCCCGGATCGCCAGGTTGGCGTAGCCGAGGTCCGGGCTGACCAGCGCCAGCGACTCGGCGAACCGGTCGGCCCAGCCGCGCACGCCGTTGGGGCGGGTCGGGTCCGGGTCGCCGACGCCCTCGGTGAAGGAGTCGCCGAGGGCGACGAACCGCTGGAACTGCCCGGGGATCAACGCGTCGAGAACCACGCCCCCATTGTCCGCGATCCACGGAGCGACGCGGCGCGCGGGTCCGGCCCGCGCCGGCGCGGCGGATTGGCTCAGACCGGGTCCCCCGCCGACCGATAGATCCCCGAACGGTCTGACGGTCTCGGAACATCGACAGGAGCAGCAGCATGCCGAAGGTCACGATCAGCGCCCGCATCGGCCTGGGGCTGTTGCTGGTGATGCTCGTGGTGGCCTCCGTGGTGGCCGTCGGGGCCGTGCGCGTGAACACCATCAAGGCCGACCTCACGACGATCAACGACGTCAACGGGGTCAAGGAGCGCTACGCGATCAACTTCCGCGGCAGCGTCCACGACCGCGCGATCGCGCTGCGCGACGTCGTGCTGTCCCCGAGCGAGGCCGCCGAGGAGATCGCGCACATCGAGAGGCTCGCCGCCGACTACGCCGAGTCCGAGGGGCCGATGCACGAGCTCTTCGCCGACCCCGCCGACGTCACCGAGGCGGAGGCCGCCGCGCTCGCCGACATCGACGCCGTGCAGGAGCGCACCCTGCCGCTCATCGACCGGGTGATCGAGCTCCAGCAGGCTGGGCAGCCGGTCGCCGCCCGCCGCCTGCTGCTGGAGGAGGCGAAGCCCGCCTTCACCGAGTGGCTGCGGGTGATCAACGTCCTCATCGACCTCGAGGAGGAGATGAACGGCGAGATCACCCAGCACGCGCGCGGCGTGGCGGGCAGCTACCTGGCGCTGATGGTGACCCTCCTGGCCGTCTGCGCCGTGATCGCCTTCGTGGTCTGGCGCGCGACGACGCGCAGCATCGTCGGTCGGCTCGACCGGACCCGGGAGGCGCTGGCCAGCGTGGCCGCCGGCGACCTGACCCCGCGGCTGTCGGTCGCCGAGGGCGACGAGCTGAGCCTGATGGCCGGCTCGCTCAACACCGCGCTGGACTCGATGGGCAACGTGATGTCCGAGCTGACCTCGAGCGCCGACCGGCTCGGCTCCACCAGCGCGGACGTCGAGCGGGTGGCCGGCGCGATCGACGAGGCCGCGGCACACTCCGCCGAGGAGGCCGCAGCGATCGCCGGCGCGTCGGAGGAGGTCTCCCGCAACGTCGAGACCGTCGCGGCCGGTGCCGAGCAGATGGGCGCCTCCATCCGCGAGATCTCGGGCTCGGCCAACGAGGCGGCGCAGGTCGCCTCGCGGGCGGTGGCGGTCGTGGCGTCGACCACCGAGTCGGTGGAGCGGCTCGGCTCCTCGAGCCAGGAGATCGGAGACGTGGTCAAGGTGATCACCTCGATCGCCGAGCAGACCAACCTGCTGGCCCTGAACGCGACCATCGAGGCGGCGCGGGCGGGGGACGCAGGCAAGGGCTTCGCCGTCGTCGCCCACGAGGTCAAGGACCTCGCGCAGGAGACCGCCCGCGCCACGGAGGAGATCGCGCGCCGCGTCGAGACGATCCAGGCCGACACCTCCGGAGCCGTCGCCGCGATCCGCGAGATCGAGGACATCATCGCCGCGATCAACGATCACCAGATGACGATCGCCTCGGCCGTGGAGGAGCAGACCGCCACCACGAACGAGATGTCGCGCAACGTCGCCGAGGCGGCCGGCGGCGTGGGCCGGATCGCGGAGAACATGGGCACCGTGGCGACTACCGCCCGCACCACGAGCGGCGCGGCCCGGGAGTCGAAGGGGACGGCCGACGAGCTCGCGGCGGTCTCGGGGCGGCTGCGCGAGCTGGTCTCCGGGTTCACCTACTGACCGCCGCCGACACGCTCGGCCGCCCCGTGGCACGGGTCACCGCTCGGATAGGGTGCCCACGTGCTGCTGAGCGACCGTGATATCACCGCCGAGATCGACGCCGGTCGGATCGCGCTGGAACCGTACGACCCCGCGATGCTCCAGCCCTCCAGCATCGACGTGCGCCTGGACCGCTTCTTCCGGGTGTTCGAGAACCACCGCTACCCGCACATCGACCCGGCGGCGGACCAGTCGGACCTGACCCGCGAGGTCGAGCCGCAGGGCGACGAGCCGTTCATCCTGCACCCGGGCGAGTTCGTGCTGGGCTCGACGTACGAGGTGGTCACCCTCCCCGACGACATCGCCGCGCGTGTGGAGGGGAAGTCCTCGCTGGGGCGGCTCGGGCTGCTCACGCACGCCACCGCGGGCTTCGTGGACCCGGGCTTCTCGGGCCACGTGACCCTGGAGCTGGCCAACGTGGCGACGCTGCCGATCAAGCTCTACCCGGGCATGAAGATCGGCCAGTTCTGCTTCTTCAAGCTGACCTCGCCCTCCGAGCACCCCTACGGCTCGTCGAAGTACGGCTCGCGCTACCAGGGGCAGCGCGGCCCGACGCCGTCGCGGTCGTTCCAGAACTTCCACCGCACCTCGATCTGACCGCACCTCGGTCTGACCGAACCGCGGACGGGACCCTAGTTAGGTTAGGGATTCCTAAGTTACGCTGCTCGGGTGAGCACGTACGTCGCCGAGCTGCCGATGATCCTCGACCGGGTGGTCGTGCGCGCCGCCGAGCGCGTCAGCCCCTCCGTCATGCGCTTCGAGCTCGGCGGTGACCGGCTGGCCGACTTCGGCGTCGACGGCCCTGTCCTCGACCAGCGGATCAAGCTGATCTTCCCCAACGCCGACGGCCTGCTGCCGTCGTTCGCGGCGGCCGACGAGTCGTGGTGGACCACCTGGCAGCGGATGCCGGAGGCCGAGCGCGGCTCGATCCGCACCTACACGATCCGCGACGTGGTCGGCTCGGGCACCGACACCCGCCTGGTCGTCGACATCGTGGTGCACGAGCCGGCCCCGGGCGAGGTGCCCGACGGTGCCGGCAACGCGTGGGCCCTGGGCGCCCGGGTGGGCGACGAGCTGATCACGATCTGCCCGCGGCGCGGCCACGCGTTCGGCGGCATCGAGTGGGCCCCCGACGGCGCCGACCGGCTCCTCATCGTCGGTGACGAGACCGCCGCGCCGGCGATCCGCGGCATCCTGCGCGACCTGCCCGCGCATGCGCGCGGCGCGGTCTTCCTCGAGACCGTCACGGCCGCGGACGCGTACGACGACATCGTCGCCCCCGCGGGCGTCTCGGTCACCTGGCTGCCCCGCGACGGCGGCGGCCGCGGCGCCCGGCTCCAGCCCGCCGTGCTGGACCACCTGACCGGTGCCGGCGCGTCCGGACCGCTCACCGTCGACGCGGACGAGGTCGACCCGGACCTCTGGGAGACCCCGGTCTACTCCTCCTCCGGCGAGGCCACCGGCCCCGCCACCGACACCGCGGTCGGCGCGTTCCCCGGCCTCTACGCCTGGATCGCGGGCGAGTCGAGGGTCGTCACCGGCCTGCGCCGGGCGCTCGTCGGCCTCGGCGTCGACCGGCGCCAGGTGGCGTTCATGGGCTACTGGCGCGACGGCGTGGCGATGCGCTCCTGAGCGGCAGCCCGCGCCTGCCTCACAGCTCCTGCAGGTAGCAGAGCATCCGGTCGTCGGTGCCGGGGAGGATGTTGAGGAACCCGTGCCGCTCGTAGAACCGCCGGGCGTCGACGTCGACCCCGTCGACGTTGATGTGCATCTCGCCGGCCGCCCGGTCGCGGCACCTCTCCAGCGCCCGCAGCAGCAGTGCGGTGCCGATCCCCCGGTCGCGCAGGTCCGGCCGGACGTAGAGCTCCTCGAGCTGCGCCAGCGGCCCGTCGTAGTAGGGCGTCGGCCGCAGCGTCAGGAGCGCGAACCCGGTCGGCTCCTCGCCTCCCGCCAGCAGCGCGACCACGTCGTCGCGCGCGAGCAGTCGGGCGAACCGGGTGCCGAGCTCGTCGACCGACGGGGTCGCCGCCTCGAACTCGGTGTTGAAGTCCCACAGCAGCCGGCCCAGCAGCCCGGCCTCCGCGGGCGTCGCGGTCCTGACGTCGTCGGCGCTCATGCCCGGGCAGCGTATCCGGCCGCGCGGGTCGGCGTCGTCACATCCCGATTGGCCCCGAATTCGACCGAATGGGGGCCAATCGGGTTGTGACGACGGAACTCAGACGAGCTCGGCCGCGGCCTCGCGCTCGGCGACCAGGTTGAGCGCGATGTCGATGATCATGTCCTCCTGGCCACCGACGAGACCGCGCCGGCCGCACTCCATCAGCACCTGGCGGACGTCGACGCCGTACTGCTCCGCGGCCCGCTCGGCGTGCCGGAGGAACGAGGAGTAGACGCCGGCGTACCCGAGGGTGAGGGTCTCCCGGTCGACGCGGACCGGGCGGTCCTGCAGGGGCCGGACGATGTCGTCGGCGGCGTCCTGGAGCGCGAACACGTCGCAGCGGTGCTCCATCTCGGAGTGGTCGGCGACGGCGACGAACGCCTCGATCGGGCAGTTGCCGGCGCCGGCGCCGTGGCCCGCCAGCGACGCGTCGACCCGGTAGACGCCGTTCTGCACCGCGACGACGGAGTTGGCCACCGACAGCGAGAGGTTCTCGTGGGCGTGGATGCCGATCTCGGTGGTGTCGTCGAGGACGGCGCGGTAGGCCTGCACCCGGGCGGCGACGCCGTCCATGGTCAGCCGGCCCCCGGAGTCGGTCACGTAGACGCAGTGGGCGCCGTAGGACTCCATCAGCTTGGCCTGCCGGGCGAGCTGCTCGGGCTCGGACATGTGGGACATCATCAGGAAGCCGGAGACGTCCATCCCCATCTCCCGGGCCGCGGCGATGTGCTGCGCGGAGACGTCGGCCTCGGTGCAGTGGGTGGCCACCCGCACCGACCGGACGCCGAGGTCGTAGGCGCGCCTCAGGTCGTGGATGGTGCCGACGCCGGGGAGCAGCAGCGTGGTCAGCCGTGCGGTCTTGATGACGTCGGCTGCGGCCTCGATCCACTCCCAGTCCGAGTGCGAGCCGGGGCCGTAGTTGACCGATCCGCCGGTCAGGCCGTCGCCGTGGGCGACCTCGATGGCGTCCACGCCGGCCTCGTCAAGGGCGGCGACGATCCGGCGCACGTCGGTCGGGCTGATCCGGTGCCGGATCGCGTGCATGCCGTCGCGCAGGGTGACGTCCTGGACGAAGATCGGGGTCTTGCCGCTGGTGGTGGCGCTCATCGGGCGTCCTCCTGCTCGTTCTGCTTCGCCGCTGCGATCCGCTCGGCGACCTGCAGGCCGGCGGCGGTCATGATGTCGAGGTTGCCGGCGTACGCCGGGAGGTAGTGGGCCGCGCCGGTGACCTGGAGGAAGACGCTGACCTGGTGCGTCGGGCGCTCGGCGCCGTCGGCGAGCAGCGTGTGCACCGGCTGGTCGTCCGGGATCTCGGTGACCTGGACCTTCTGCACGAGCTTGTAGCCGGGCACGTACGCCGCCACGTCGGCGACCATCTTCTCCACGCTGGCGCGGATCTCGTCGTGCAGCGCCGGATCGGGCGCGTTCACCAGCGCGAAGACGGTGTCCCGCATCATCAGCGGCGGCTCGGCCGGATTGAGGATGATGACCGCCTTGCCGCGCTCGGCGCCACCGACCTTCACGATGGCCCCCGAGGTGGTCTCGGTGAACTCGTCGATGTTGGCCCGGGTGCCCGGACCGGCGGACTTCGACGAGATCGAGGCGACGATCTCGGCGTACGGGACCGGCACGACCCGCGAGATCGCGGCGACGATCGGGATCGTGGCCTGGCCGCCACAGGTGACCATGTTGACGTTCGGGGCGCCGAGGTGCTCCTCGAGGTTGACCGCCGGCACCACGTAGGGGCCGATCGCGGCCGGGGTGAGGTCGATCAGCCGCTTGCCGAGCGGCTGCAGGCGCTTGGCGTTGGCCAGGTGCGCCTTGGCCGAGGTCGCGTCGAAGACGATCTCGATCTCGTCGAAGCCCGGCATCGCGACCAGGCCCTCGACGCCCTCGTGGGTGGTCGGCACGCCGAGGTCGCGGGCGCGCGCCAGGCCGTCGGAGTCGGGGTCGATGCCGACCAGCGCGCCCATCTCGACGTGCTGCGCGGTCTGCATCACCTTGATCATCAGGTCCGTGCCGATGTTGCCGGAGCCGATGATCGCGACCTTGGTCTTGCCGGGCGTCTCGCCTGCGTTGCTCATGGGCACTCCTCGGTGCAGCGGGTCATGGCTCAACTGTGCGGCCTCGCGGCCGCGGCCCGGCGGGCGGTGTTCCACTCAGCGGTACGCTGATCGCGTGCCGAATGAGCCCGCGACGGACGCTCCGTCGCCCGCCGACGCCGCCGACCTGGAGACGGTGCTGGGCAAGGCGGTGGCGATCCTGCGGGCGTTCGGCACCGACGACCGGCTGCTGCCGCTCGCCGAGCTGGTGCGGCGCACCGGTCTGCCCAAGGGCACCGTGCACCGCGTCGCGAACGACCTGGTCCACCACCGGCTCCTGGAGAAGACGGAGCACGGCTACCGGCTCGCCGGCGGGCTCTTCGAGCTCGGCATGCGCGCCGCCACCGAGCGCACGCTGCTGGAGGTGGCGATGCCCTTCCTCCAGGACCTCTACGAGCGCACCCACGAGACGGTGCACCTCGGCGTCCGCGAGGGCACCGAGGTGGTCTACGTGGCCAAGATCGGCGGCCACCGACAGGCCCGCACGCCCTCGCGGACCGGTGGCCGGATGCCGATGCACTGCACCGCGATCGGGAAGGCGCTGCTGGCCCACGCCGAGCCGGAGGTACGCCGGGCGGTGCTCGAGGGCGACCTGGACCGGCGCACGCCGTACACGGTCGTCGCCCCGGGCCTGCTGGAGCAGCAGCTGGAGCGGGCCCTGGAGACGGGCCTGGCCTACGAGCGGGAGGAGTCGACCCCCGGGCTGCTCTGCGTCGCCGCACCGGTGCTCGACGCCGACGGCCGGCGGGCGTTGGCGGCCATCAGCGTGACCGGGCCCGTGGGCCGCTTCCGGCCCGAGCAGCACGAGACGGCCGTCCGTGCGGCCGCCACGGCGCTGGCCAGCACCCTGGCCCGGCGGCCGGGCGGGCTCTGAGCCCGCCGGCCCGGCCGGGTGCCGCGCCCAGGCTCAGGTCAGGTCCGCGGCCTGCCGGCGGCGGCGCCGCGCGGCACGGGTGCGCGCCTCGATCCGGCGCTGGGTGGCACGGGCCATCTTGTCGGCCATCTGCTGGCGGGCCCGCATCTCGTGTGCGTACATGTCCATCGTCCTCGCCTCCCTTCGAGCGTGTCGTGCGGTGCTCCGATGCCGTCCACTCTGGCAGTGACCACCGACACTCATCTGACCGTCGCGGCGGCGCCGTGATACGTGCGGCGGCGGCCTCCGGCGGTGGTGGTCTCAAGCGGGCGCGAGGACCACGTCACCCGAGACGGTGACGGCCCGCACCTCGACGTGCTCGGCGCCGGGTTCCGGCTCGCCGACGCCGCGCAGCCCCGAGGCGACCCGCCCGGAGACCGTGGTGATGTCGGTCCACACGGGCGTGCCGTCCGGTACGCCGATCCGGATGTCGCCCGAGGCGCACTTGCTGGTCACGTGACCCCGGCGGGCGGTGCGGATCAGGGTGTCACCGGACCCGGTCGTGGTCACGACGTCCCCCTCGGCCTCGCCGATCTCGACGTCGCCCGAGCCGGTCTTCACCGCGACCTGGCGGGTGGTCCGCCCGAGGCGTACGTCGCCGGAGCCGGTGGAGACGGAGGCGGTCCCGCCGGTCTCGCCCACGTCGATCCGGCCCGAGCCGCTGCGCACCTTGAGCTCGCCGCCGACCACGCCCAGGCGTACGCCGCCGGAGCCGGTCGCCACGACCGCGGGCCCGGTCACCTGCTCGACCCCGACGTCGCCCGACCCGCTCTTCACGGAGGCGGCGGCGAGCGGGCCGCTGGCGGTGACCGTGGCGCTGCCGGTGCGCACCACCAGGCTGCTCCCCAGCGGCACCCGCAGGTCGATCTCCAGCCGCTGGTCGCCGGCCAGGAACCCGGCCAGCGACCGGGGCGCCGCGACCCGGAGCCCGGAGCCGGTGCGCTCGACCTCGACCTCGCCGGCCCGGCGGCCGTCGATGTGGACCGTGGTCACGTCCGTCTCGGCCGCGTGGATCGTCACCGCGCCCTCGCGGGCGTCGACGACGACCTCGATCGGGCCGGGGGTGTCGAAGCCGTACTCGGCGTGGCGGCCGTCGTGCTGGTCGTGCTCGTTCATGGGGACTCCTGTCGGGTTGCGTGGGCCCGTGGTCGGGCGGCGGTCAGAGCCAGCCGGTCATCCGGCGGTTGCCGCGCCGGGTGCCGAACGGGAAGTCCGCCTGGGTCGGGATGCTGGAGAGGTCGACGTCGACCCGGATGGCCTCGTCGCTGGTCGCCCGGCGGACGACGCCGACCAGCCAGGTGTTGAGCGACTGCCCGGCGCGCGCCGCCGCCTCCTCGGCCCGGGCCTTCACCGACTCCGGGATGCGCAGGCTGACCCGCGCGACGTCACCCTCGTCGTCCGCCTCGGTCGTGGCGACCGGCTGGGGCGCCGGGGCGGGCTCGGGCGTCGGCGCGTGCACGACGAGGTCGAGGTCCCGGCCGTCCAGCCGGACGTCGACGCCGCCGTCGTCCATGGCGGCGGTGATCTCCGCGGCGGCCTGGCTGATCGCCTCCATCAGCGCCAGGCGGGCGGCGGGCTCGAGCGCGAAGCCGAGACGTTCGACCGCCTCGCGAGCCTCGGCGCCGGCGCCCTCGGCGGCCGCGAGCAGGTCGCGACGGAGGCTGTCGACGTACGGCGTGATGTCCATGTGCACCACAATGACATCATTATGATGTCATTTCAAGGGCAGGATGACATCACCTTGGCGTCGTGCTCGCCGGGATCACCGCCCGGGCGGCAGGATGGTGGCGTGACCCGACCCGTGGAGACCTGGCTGACGGACATGGACGGCGTGCTCGTGCACGAGGAGCACCCGATCCCGGGGGCGGCCGAGTTCATCGAGGCGCTCAAGAGCAGCGGACACCGCTTCCTGGTGCTCACCAACAACTCGATCTTCACGCCGCGCGATCTGCGCGCCCGGCTGCTCGGCAGCGGCATCGACGTACCCGAGGAGGCGATCTGGACCTCGGCCCTGGCGACCGCCCGGTTCCTGCTCGACCAGCGGCCGAACGGGAGCGCCTACGTCGTCGGCGAGGCGGGGCTGACCACCGCCCTGCACGAGGTGGGCTACGTGATGACCGACCGCGACCCCGACTACGTGGTGCTCGGCGAGACCCGCACCTACTCCTTCGAGGCGATCACCCGCGCGATCCGGCTGATCGACGCCGGCGCCCGGTTCATCGCCACCAACCCCGACCCCAGCGGCCCGTCGCAGGACGGCAAGCTGCCGGCGACCGGCGCTGTCGCGGCGCTGATCAGCCGGGCCACGGGCCGCGAGCCGTACTACGTCGGGAAGCCGAACACGCTGATGATGCGCAACGGCCTCAACCGGATCGAGGCCCACTCCGAGACCACGGTGATGGTCGGCGACCGGATGGACACCGACGTCATCGCCGGGCTCGAGGCGGGGCTGCGCACGGTGCTGGTGCTCACCGGCTCGACCACGGCCGAGGCGGTCGAGGGGTTCCCCTACCGACCGACGCGGGTCGAGGAGTCCGTCAAGGACCTGATCCCGCTGGTCGAGTCCGGGGAGCTCTGAGCAGCTCCGGCCTGGTCGGGTCGTGTGCCCCAGACACCCACATGGCGGGCTCTCGGGCACACGACCCGATCCCGGTCAGGGCAGCAGGCCGCGGCGGCGCGCCTCGACGACGGCCTCGTGCCTCGAGTGCACGCCCAGGGTGGCGATCAGGTCGCGCATGTAGGACTTGACCGTCTGCGGGGCGATGCCGAGGCGCTCGGCGACCTCGGCGTACGGCGCCCCGGTGGCCACCTGCGTGAGCACGTCCAGCTCGCGGCGGGTCAGCGACGGCGCCCCCTCGTCGACCGAGCCGGGCGCCAGGTCGGCCAGCAGGCGGGAGACCTCGCGCCGGGTCAGGGCATCGGTGGTGGTGGCCTGCAGCTGGCGCAGCCCCGCGTGGGCGCGGCGCAGACGCTCGTTGGCCGAGGCCTCGAGCGCCCTGAGCTGCTCGGTGCGGCGGCCCACCCGCCGGGCGACCTCGTCCTCGACCGCGAGCTCGCGGCCCAGCCAGCGGCCCGCCTGGGCGACCGCGTCGAGCAGGCGGTCGCCGTGCCCGACGGCCTCCCGGGCGCCGGCGTAGACCACGCCCCGGACGGCGCCGCCGACGAGGACCGGCGCGGCGACGACCGAGCGCAGACCCTCGGAGAGCACCGGCCGGTCGTAGTGGTGCGAGATCTCGCGGGCACGCCCGTAGTCGGAGACGCCGAGCGGGCTCCGCTCGGCCCACACCCGGCCGCCGAGACCGCGGCCGAGCCTCACCTCGAGGCCCTCCATCCCCCGGCCTCGGGCGCCGTCGAACTCGGTCAGCCGCAGCGTTCCGCGCTCGACCAGCCCACCGAAGCCGATGGCGGCGCCGGAGGTCGTCCGTAGCCGCCGCAGCGCCTGTTCCCAGAGCGGGATGACCACGGGCCCGTCCACGGCGGGATCCTACCGCCGCGAACGGGCCCGTTGCTGGCCTCAGTGAGTCGGTCTCACAGGTCGAAGAGCGACTCCGCGCCGTGGATGTCCGCGTCGGTCCGCGGCTGGTGGGCCGCACCGGAGCTCGCGGGCTTCGGCGCGGGTTCCGCCACGGGGGCGACCTCGGGGGCCTCCTCGACCGCCGCGGGCTCGGGCTCGACCGCCGCGGGCTCGGGCTCCGCGACCGGCTCGGGCTGGGCGACCGGCTCGGGCTCGGCGACCGGCTCGGCGACCGGCGCCGGGGCTGCCGCGGCGACGACCGCGCCCTCCGGCGCCTCGATGTCGAACAGCGACCCCACCGCGTTGATGTCCACGTCCGTGCGCGGCGCGCTGGCCACACCCGAGGACACCGGCGCGGCGGCCGGGGCGGGCTCGGCGGCCGGCTCGGCGGGAGCGGGCTCGGCGGCGGCGGCAGGGGTCGCCGCGGCGGGCTCGGGAGCCGCGATGTCGAACAGGGACCCACCGCTCGGGATCTCGGACTTCGGCTCCGCGGCGGGAGTGGCCTTCGCCTCCGCCGGCTTATCCGCCGGCTTCTCGGCGGGAGCGGCCGGGGCGGCCGGCTCGGCGGGCGCCGCGATGTCGAAGAGCGACCCACCGCTGGGCACCTCGGAGACCGGCTCCGACTGGGCCGGCTCCGGCTGGGCCGGCTCCGACGTGGCAGCGGGCGCCGCCGGGGCCGGGGTGTCGAAGAGCGAGCCGCCGTCGTCGAACAGCGAGCCGCCCTGCTTGGCCTCCGGCTGCGCGGGCGCGGCGGGCGCCGCGGGCGCCGCGGGCTCGGCCGGGGTGTCGAACAGCGAGCCGCCGGCGCCCTCGTCGAACAGCGAGCCGCCGGACTTGGCCTCCGGCTGGGCCGGGGCCGCGGGAGCGGCGGGCTCGTCGAACATGGAGCCCGGGTCGTCGAACATCGAGGAGCCGCCGGAGGCCTTGGCGGCCGGGCCGGCGTCCTCCGTGGCGACGACGGTCTGGTCGGTGACGGTCACGTCGCCGGCCTCGGGCTCGGCCTTGGTCGCCACCGACTGCTTCGCCGCCGGCGCGGCGGCGGCCGCCCCCTCACCGGGCTTCAGCTTGGTCGCGACCTCGCCCTTGACCGAGGCGAGCAGCATCTGCGCGACGTCGAGGACCTCGACCTCCTCGCGGGCGGCGCCGTCGGCCTGCATCTTGGTCAGGCCGTCGGAGAGCATCACCCGGCAGAAGGGGCAGCCGACCGCGATCTGGTCGGCGCCGGTCCCGACGGCCTCGTCGGTGCGGTTCAGGTTGATCCGCTCGCCGACCTTCTCCTCCATCCACATCCGGGCACCGCCGGCGCCGCAGCAGAAGGAGCGCTCGTTGCTGCGCTCCATCTCCCTGTACTCCGCGCCCGGCAGGATCTGCAGCAGGTCCCGCGGCGGGGTGTACACCTGGTTGTGGCGGCCGAGGAAGCACGGGTCGTGGTAGGTGATGGAGCGCTTGTGCGCGCCCTCGCCGTTGGCGACCGGGGTCAGCTTGCCCTCGCGCACCAGGCGGTTGAGCAGCTGCGTGTGGTGGGTGACCTCGAGCTCGATGCCGAAGTCCTTGTACTCGTTCTTGAGCGTGTTGAAGCAGTGGGCGCAGGTCGAGACGACCTTCTTGACCTTGTACTCCTTGAACGTCTCCACGTTCTGCTGGGCGAGGCCCTGGAAGACGAACTCGTTGCCGGCGCGGCGGGCGGAGTCGCCGGTGCAGGTCTCGCCGTTGCCCAGGACGCCGAAGGACACCCCGGCCATGTCGAGCAGCTCGGCGACGGCGCGGGTGGTCTTCTTGGCGCGGTCCTCGTAGGCACCGGCGCAGCCGACCCAGAAGAGCCACTCGACCTCGTCGAGGGACTCGATGTCGTCGCCGACGACCTTGACCTCGAACGGCAGGTCCTTGGCCCAGTCCATGCGCGCGTTCGGCGACATGTTCCAGGGGTTGCCCTTGTTCTCCAGGCCCTTGAACAGCCCGTTGAGCTCGGCGGGGAAGTTCGACTCGACCAGCACCTGGTAGCGGCGCATGTCGACGAAGTGGTCGACGTGCTCGATGTCGACCGGGCACTGCTGCACGCAGGCACCGCAGTTGGTGCAGTCCCACAGCGCGTCGGCGGAGAGGACGAAGTCGCCGCCCTCGGGGTTGTAGAACCAGTCGTCGGCCCCGACGCCCTCGGCGGGCTGACCGTCGACCGCGCCGACCAGCGCCTTGTCCGCGGCGCCCTCGACGCCCGACGCGACGGCGTACGCGTGCTCGCGCAGGCCCATCATCATCAGCTTCGGCGAGAGCGGCTTCTCGGTGTTCCAGGCGGGGCACTGGGACTGGCAGCGACCGCACTCGGTGCAGGTGGTGAAGTCGAGGATGTCCTTCCAGGAGAAGTCCCAGATGGAGCCGACGCCGAGGATCGAGTCCTCGTCCAGGTCGTCGATGTCGTCCAGCGTGATCGGCTTGCCGCCCGAGGTGAGCGGCTTGACCGCGCCGAGCGCGGTGGCGCCGCTGTCCTCGCGCTTGAACCAGATGTTGAACCAGGCGGTGAACCGGTGCCAGGCCACGCCCATGGTCAGGTTGGACGAGATCACGATGAGCCAGGCCATCGCGGAGACGATCTTCACCATCGCGATGAAGAAGACGATGTTCTCCAGCGTGCCGATCGAGTCCTCGCCGGTCGGGTAGAGGTTCCCGAAGAGCTGCGAGACCGGGAAGTGCAGGCCGGTGGCGTGCTCGGCGTGCTCGCCGCCCTCGGCCTGGAGCAGGTTGTGCTCGGCGCCGCGGATGAAGAGGATCGCGGAGCTCTCCAGGAGCACCATCGCCTCGACGAAGTAGGCCTGCCACATGGTGGAGCCGAAGAAGCGGCTGCGGCGGCCCAGCTGGTCGGGGCGGTGGGTGACCCGGTAGATGATCAGCGGGATGATCGCGAGGGTGCCGAGGAGGCCGAGGAGCTCGGCGCCCCACTCGTACGGCGCCCACTGGCCGATGATCGGCCAGGTCCACTCGGGGTCGATGAGCTGCGGGAACGCGGCGAGGACGGCGGTGGAGAGCAGGATGAACGCGGCGAAGGCGAACCAGTGCAGGATGCCGACCCAGGTCCACTGGAGCATCCGCGTGTGCAGGAACGTCTCCTTGACCATGGTCAGGGTGCGCGCGCCCGGGTTGCTGGTGCGGCCCGGCGCCGGCTGACCCTGGCGGATCACCGCCAGCATCGACTTCACGGCGCGGGCGGTCATCACCACGGCGACCGCCGTGATGGCCAGCGAGACCACGATCGCTACGGTCTGCATCATTCCAACGGCTCCTCGTCCTCAGGAGTGAACGCGCAAGGCACGCGTAGGGCGAGCCTATTGCGCCCCGACTACGCCGATCTGCGAAGGCTCACCTAACAAGCAGGCGCCCGGCCGGCGACCCGGCGAATACTACCCGTAAGTAACTTTCTCGCACCGGGCATGCTCGATCCCAACGGCCCGTCGGCCCCATGATGTGAGGCAGACCACGCGAAGGAGCCACCGATGAGCACGCGCACGGCCGCAGCCCTCGTCACCCTCGTGGCGCTCGCGCTGCCGGCCCTCTCCGCCTGCGACGCCAGCCCCGCGATGCGCTCCGCCGGAGAGACCGGACCCACCGGCGCCGCGCCCGGCGCCACGCCGCGGACCGGCGCGCCCGACGACCCCGCGGACCTCGACGTCGCGGAGAACCCGACCCGGGCCGACAGCGTGTACCCCGAGGTCGGCGACCCCCTGGTCGACGCGCTGCACTACGACCTGGACCTGACCTGGGCACCCGGCGACGACCTGCTCACCGCCCGCGAGACGCTCACCTTCCGGGCCACCGCCGACGCGCAGCGCATCCCACTGGACTTCAGCGACACCTTCGACGTGCGCACCGTCGAGGTCGACGGCGCCGCGACCGGCTACACCCTCGACGGGCACGACCTGACCATCGACAGCGCCGTCGTCGCGGACCGGACCTACGAGGTGGTCCTCGCCTACGCCGGCACCCCCCGAGCCGCCGAGGCGCCCACCAGCCGGTCCGACTTCGACGACGGCGTCGGCTGGATCGTCGGCGAGGACCACGAGACCTGGACGCTGCAGGAGCCCTACGGCGCCTTCACCTGGTACGCCGTCAACGACCACCCCTCCGACAAGGCGCTCTACGACTTCACCCTGACCACCGACGCGCCCTGGACCGGCGTCGCGAACGGCGAGAACACGAGCAGCAGCGTCTCCGGCGGGCTGCGCACCACCACCTGGCACCTCGCCGAGCCCGCCGCCTCCTACCTGGTCACCGTCGCGTTCGACGACTTCCAGGTCACCGAGATGAGCTCGCCCTCCGGCGTACCGATCCAGATCTGGGCGCCCGCCGACGGCGACCCCACCCCCGGCGAGACCGGGTACGCGCCGCAGGCGATGGCGTGGCTGGAGGCGCGGCTGGGCCCCTACCCGTTCGACACCTTCGGGATCGTGATCAACGCCGGCGAGAGCGGCATGGAGACCCAGACCATGGTCACCCTCGGCGACACCCCCTACGCCACCTCCGCCGCCGTCGTCATCCACGAGCTCGCCCACCAGTGGTACGGCGACACGGTCACGCCCGCGGACTGGAGCGACGTGTGGATGAACGAGGGGATGGCGATGTACCTGCAGGGCACCTGGGAGGCCCAGCAGGAGGGGATCAGCGTCGCCGAGAAGCTCGACTCGTGGGCGGACGCGGAGGCGGCCGACCGCGCCGACGCCGGCCCGCCGGGCGACTACGACCCCGACGACTTCGGCTCCGGCAACATCTACTACGGGCCCGCGCTGATGTGGCACGAGCTGCGCGAGATGGTCGGCCAGCGCCGGTTCGCCCGGATGCTCCGCGACTGGCCCGCGGACCAGGAGAACGACACCGCCGACCGCGAGGAGTACCTCGGCTGGATCGAGGAGGAGACCGGCGAGGAGCTCGACGACTTCTTCGACGCGTGGCTGCTGTCGCCGACCACGCCTGAGCGGGACGGGAGCGGCGGGCCGGGGTTGGCCGCCTGAATCACCGGTCGACCGGTGATTCGGTCGCCTGACAGGCGTTGCAACGCCCGTCAAGCGACCGAAGTGCCTGTCCGATGTTGCGCAAGTGACGCACGGGAGACGACAGGCCCCGACCCTCAGAACAGCAGCGCGGTCGCCGGGTCCTCGATGATCCCGGCGACGTCGGCCAGGAACCGGGAGCCGGTCGCCCCGTCGATGTGACGGTGGTCGAACGAGATCGCCAGCGTCATCACCTTCCGCGGCACCACCGCATCCTGGACCACCCACGGCCGGTCCTTGATCGCGCCGAGGCAGAGGATCGCGGACTCTCCGGGGTTGATGATGGGGGTGCCCGCGTCGACGCCGAAGACGCCGACGTTGGTGATCGTCATGGTGCCCCCGGCCAGGTCGGCCGGCTGCGTGCGGCCCTCGCGCGCCGTCCCGGTCAGCGCCTCCAGCGCCTGCGCCAGACCGACCAGGTCGAGCGCGTCGGCGTCCTTGACGTTGGGCACCACCAGCCCGCGCGGGGTGTCCGCGGCGATGCCGAGGTTCACGTAGTGCTTGACCGCGACCTCCTGCGCCGCCTCGTCCCAGGTGGAGTTGAGCAGCGGGTGTCGGCGCAGCGCCAGCAGGGTCGCCCGGGCGGCCACCAGCAGCGGCGAGATGCGGACCCCGGAGAGCTCGCGCCGGGCCTTCAGACGCTCCACCAGCTCGACGGTGGCCGTCGCGTCGATGGTCACCCACTCCGTCACGTGCGGGGCGGTGAACGCCGAGCCGACCATCGCGGCGGCCATCTGCTTGCGCACGCCCTTGACCGGCTCCCGGGTCTCCCGCTCCCCCGAAGCCGCCGACGCGGCGGGCGCGGGCCGGGCAGTCGCCGGCGGCGCGCCGGACCCGCCGAAGAGGCGGACCCGCATGCGCTGCA
>NZ_JBEGDJ010000043.1:0-35111 GCF_040191335.1 Nocardioides sp. YIM 152588
GCCCGCTCGTGCGGTACGGCGGCGGCCGCCGTCGCGGGCTCCGCGGCCGGCTCCGCAGCGGGCTCCGCGGCAGGCCCCGCGGCAGGCTCCGGGTCGACGGGGGTCCCGTCGACCACGTCGCCGGGGCCCGCGTGGCCGCTCGCGAGCAGCAGGCGCCGGTAGGGACCGTCGACGGCGGCGAGCGCGGTGCGCAGGCCGTGCTGCACCACGCGGCCGTGCTCGAGCACCGCGACGGCCTCGGCCCGCTCGATGGTGCTGAGCCGGTGCGCGACCAGGACGCCGGTCCGGCCGCGGATCAGCCGGTCGGCCGCGGCGACGACGCGGCCCTCGGTGACCGGGTCCATCCGCGCCGTGGCCTCGTCGAGCACGACCACCTGGACGTGCCGGACCAGCAGGCGGGCGAAGGCCACCAGCTGCTCCTCGCCGGCCGACAGCGTCAGCCCGCCGGGGCCGAGCAGCGTGTCCAGGCCCTCGGGCATGCCGGCCACCCACTCGGTGAGGCCGAGCTCGTCGACCGCGGCCTCGAGCTCGGCCCGCGGGGTGTCGGCGAACAGCGCGATGTTCTCGGCCAGCGTGCCGGCCAGGATCTCGGTGCGCTGGGTGACCACGCCGACGCGGCTGCGCAGCTCCTGCAGGTCCAGGGTGGTGATGTCCACCCCGCCCAGGAAGATCGTGCCCGGCGGCGGCTCGACCGCGCGGGAGAGCAGCGAGGCCAGCGTCGACTTGCCCGAGCCGGTGCGCCCGACCAGGGCCAGGGTGTGGCCGGCCTCGAGCGTGAGGTTGACGTCGCGCAGCCCGAAGCCGCCCTCGACGTAGGAGAACTCCAGGTCGCGGATCGTCAGGTCGAGCGCGCCCTCGGGGACCCCGGCCCCGCCGACCGGCTCCTGCGCGGAGGCCAGCAGGGCACGCAGCCGCAGGACCGCGCCGAGCCCGGCCTGGATGTCGGGCAGCTGGTGGGCGAGGTTGTTGATCTGGCCGACGAACATCGTGGTGGCCAGGAAGAGGGTGACCAGCCCGGCGACGTCGAGCAGGTCGCCGCTGACGAGCGCGATGCCGGAGACCGCGATGGCGACCAGGAGGCCGTGCAGCAGCAGGCCGACCCGGACGGCGAGCCCGGCCTCGACCCGCAGCACGCGCATGAACCTCTCGTGGACCGCGGCGGAGAGCCGCGCCAGGCGCCGTACGGCGAAGGCCTGGCCGCGGCTGGTGCGCAGGTCGTCGCGGCCGGCGATGCCCTCCTCGAGGGCGGCCGCGTGGTCGGTCCAGGCCGCCTCCTCGATGACCTTGAGGCGCGCGATCTCGGCGAGCCGGGGCCGCATCACCCAGACGGTGACGGCGCCGACGAGCGGGAAGAGCACGAACGAGGGCCACCAGGCGAGGCCGGCGACCACCCACATCGGGATCGCGGCGAAGGCCGTGCGCATGGCCATCCAGACCTGCTGGCGCAGCAGGGTGCCGACCTCGTGGGTGTCGTCGTCGACCCGGTCCAGGACCTCGCCGACGGCCTGCTCGGTCAGGTCCTCCAGCGGCTGCTGCAGCGCCGCGGTGAGCAGGTCGCCGCGGAGCCGGCCCTCGGCCCGGTCCACCACGCCCGCCCAGACCACGCGGCCGGCGGTGTCGACCACGGCGGCACCCACCACGAACAGCGCGAGGATCCCGACCAGGGTCGCCGTCGGCCCCTCGGCCACGCGACCGGCCACCACCGTGCCCAGCGCCTGCCCCAGCGCGGCCAGCGCGACGGCGGTGACGGCGAAGCCGGCCGCCGGGCCGCGGAGGCGGCGCCAGCTGACCTGGCGCGAGGGGTCGGGTGCGGCCGGCGCCTGCTGCGGCGCGACGGGGTCGAGAAGCGTGGTCATCGGATCCAAGTTACGGAGGCGGACCGGGGCCGCGCCTCTGAATATTTGCTCGCCCCGGGACGGTGAAGATCGTCCGGGTGATCCTTTCGCAGTCGGGCAGCGATCCGGAAAACCAGACGGCCCCCGGTGCGATCTCTCGCACCGGGGGCCGTCCGTCGAACCGGTCCCTCGGGCTCACGCCCGGCGGTCAGCGCCGCGGGCGGGGGCCGCTCAGAAGGAGTCGATGGCCTCGTTGAGCGTGGCGCTCGGGCGCATCACCGCCGAGACCTTGGCCTCGTCGGGGCGGTAGTAGCCGCCGATGTCGGCCGGCTTGCCCTGCACCGCGAGCAGCTCGGAGACGATCTTCTCCTCGTTCGCCGCCAGGGCGGAGGCGAGCGGGGCGAACGCCGCGGCGAGGACGCCGTCGGCGGTCTGCTTCGCCATCTCCTGGGCCCAGTACAGGCCGAGGTAGAAGTGCGAGCCGCGGTTGTCGATCGTGCCCAGCTTGCGGCCCGGCGAGCGGTCCTCGTTGAGGAACGTCTCGGTGGCCGCGTCGAGGGCGGCGGCGAGCACCTTCGCGGCCGGGTCGTCGGCCTGGTCGGCGTACTTCTCCAGCGACGGCACGAGCGCGAAGAACTCACCGAGGCTGTCCCAGCGCAGGTAGTCCTCCTCGACCAGCTGCTGCACGTGCTTCGGCGCGGAGCCACCGGCACCGGTCTCGAACAGGCCACCGCCCGCGATCAGCGGGACGACCGAGAGCATCTTGGCGGACGTGCCCAGCTCCAGGATCGGGAACAGGTCGGTGTTGTAGTCGCGCAGCACGTTGCCGGTCACCGAGATGGTGTCCTCGCCGCGGCGCATCCGCTCCAGCGAGTACGTCGTCGCCTCGGCCGGGGCGAGGATCTTGATGACCAGGCCCTCGGTGTCGTGCTCGGTGAGGTAGGTGACGACCTTCTTGATCAGCTCTGCGTCGTGGGCGCGGTTCTCGTTCAGCCAGAAGATGGCCGGCGAGCCGGTCGCCCGGGCGCGGGAGACGGCCAGCTTCACCCAGTCACGGACCGGGATGTCCTTGGTCTGGCAGGCGCGCCAGATGTCGCCCGGCTGGACGTCGTGCTCGAGCAGGACCGTGCCGTCGGAGCCGAGGACCTTGACGGTGCCGGCCTCGGGGATCTCGAAGGTCTTGTCGTGCGAGCCGTACTCCTCGGCCGCCTGCGCCATCAGGCCGACGTTCGGGACGGTGCCGATGGTGGCCGGGTCGAGCGGGCCGTGCTCCTTCACGTCCTCGATCACGGCCTGGTAGACGCCGGCGTAGGAGGAGTCCGGGATCACCGCGAGGGTGTCGTCCTCGCCGCCGTCGACGCCCCAGAGGCGGCCGCCGTTGCGGACCAGGGCCGGCATCGAGGCGTCGATGATGACGTCGCTGGGGACGTGCAGGTTGGTGATGCCCTTGTCGGAGTTGACGTAGGACAGGCGGGGACCGTTCGCCAGGGCGGCCTCGAACGCGGCCTTGATCTCGGCGCCGTTCCCGAGCGCGTCGAGGCCGGCCAGGATGGCGCCGAGGCCGTCGTTGGCCGAGAGGCCCGCGGCGGCCAGCTCGTCGCCGTACCGGGCGAAGACGTCGGCGAAGAAGACCTTCACGACGTGGCCGAAGATGATCGGGTCGGAGACCTTCATCATCGTCGCCTTGAGGTGGACCGAGAACAGCACGTCCTCGTCCTTGGCGCGGGCGATCGCGCCGGCGAGGAACTCGT
This sequence comes from Nocardioides sp. YIM 152588, assembly GCF_040191335.1. NCBI lineage: Bacteria > Bacillati > Actinomycetota > Actinomycetes > Propionibacteriales > Nocardioidaceae > Nocardioides > Nocardioides sp. YIM 152588. The sequence continues at coordinate 3,587 of NZ_JBEGDJ010000043.1, forward strand.
TGAGCGCGGCCGCGTCCATCTTGGTCGCGTCGACGATCTCGCCGGCGAGCACCTTGAGGCCGTCCTTGAGGACGGTGGTGCCCGCGGCGGTCTCCAGCACGATCGAGAGGGTGTCGTCGGCGGGGATGGTCACCGACTTCTCGTTGCTGGCGAAGTCGTGCTCACCCATGGTGGCGACGTTGGTCTTGGAGCCCGCGGCGAAGGGCTTGTTGCGGTGCGGGTGGGTCTTCGCGTAGCCCTTGACCGAGCCCGGCGCGCGGCGGTCGGAGTTGCCCTCGCGCAGGACCGGGTTGACCGCGGAGCCCTTGACCTTGTCGTACTTGGCCCGGATCTCCTTCTCGGCGTCCGTGGCCGGGGCCTCCGGGTAGTCCGGGATGTCGAAGCCCTGGGCCTGCAGCTCCTTGATCGCGGCCTTGAGCTGCGGGATCGAGGCGGAGATGTTCGGCAGCTTGACGATGTTGGCGGCCGGGGTCTTGGCCAGCTCGCCGAGCTCGGTGAGCGCGTCGTCAGCCAGCCCGAACTGGGCCAGGATCCGCGCCGCGACGGAGATGTCGCGGGTCTCCACCTTCACGCCGGCCTTGGCGGCGTAGGCGGAGATGATCGGGAGGAAGGAGTACGTCGCCAGCAGCGGCGCCTCGTCGGTGTGCGTGTAGATGATGCTGGGCGTGTCTGGGGTAGCCATGGTGCGGCGTCACTCCTGGATCTCGCGAGATTGCTTGACGTCAAGATATCTGATGGCGCGCGGGGACTCTCGGGCCAGTCCGTCCTCACCCTAGTGAGCGGCGCCCAGATGGGCGATCTCGTCCGTTCCCAGGGCCCGCCGCAGGTCCTAGAGTGCTGGGCGAGGGAGTCCGTGCCAGCCCCGACCGGCCCGACGGAGCCGGGAGCCGAGGAGATTGAGGACATGACCGAAGACGCCATGGAAGAGACCGCCCCCGCGCCCACCCTGATGCAGAAGGTCACCGCCGAGGTGGTCGGCACCTTCGTCCTGGTCTTCATCGGTTGCGGCGCCGCCGTGACCACCGGGGCCGACATCGTCGCGACCGGCTTCGCGTTCGGCCTCGCGATCGTGATGATGGCCTACGCCTTCGGCCGGGTCTCCGGCGGGCACTTCAACCCCGCGGTCTCCGTCGGCGCGGCCCTGGCCGGCCGGATCTCCTGGAAGGAGACCGGCATCTACGCCGCCGCCCAGTGCGTCGGCGCGCTGGCCGGTGGCCTCGCCCTGCTGATCACGGTGCTCGCCAGCGACATCGGCTGGGAGATCGGCGACCCGCTCGGCAGCAACGGGTTCGGCGACAACGGCGGCGTCGGCTGGGCCGGCGCCTTCCTGTTCGAGATGATCCTCACCTTCATCTTCCTGGTGGTGATCCTCGGCGTCACCGACGAGCGCAGCGACACCGTCGCGTTCGCGCCCCTGACGATCGGCCTCACGCTGGCCGCGATCCACTTCGTGGCGATCCCCGCCACCGGCACCTCGGTGAACCCGGCCCGCTCCCTGGGCGTCGCGTTCTTCTCCGGCAGCGACGCGATCATCGACCTGTGGCTCTTCCTGCTCGCGCCACTCGTCGGCGGCGCGCTGGCCGGCGTGCTGTACCCGTTCCTCTTCGGCCGCGCCTCCGAGCCCGTCCCCGGCTCCGGCTTCGGTGGCGGCGGCGTGCCCGGCCTGGGCGCGCCCAACCAGTTCGAGCAGCAGTGGAACCAGCAGGACGCGACGCACACCCAGCAGCAGCCGATCATCCAGGACGGCTGGATGTGGGACCCCGCCGCCCAGCAGTGGGTGCCCGCCCCGCAGCAGCCCGCCGCGCCCGCGGCGCCGGCGGCCCCGGAGCAGTCCGCGGGCGGCCAGGGCTACCCGCCGCCGGACGACGACGGGCACACGGTGATCCGACCGCCCCAGTGACGGGACCCGGCCGGGCCGCCCGCTCGGCTCAGTCGGCGACGTCGTACGCCGTCAGGCCGGCCGTGTTCGACCGCACCAGCCCGACGCCCTCGGCGTAGTAGCGGATGCCGACGACGCCGTCGTCGACCACCCGCAGCACCACCACGGGCTCGTACGTCGACAGCGGCGTCACCACCGAGTCGTCGGTGCGCGACACCTCGGCGCGCACGTCCAGGTCGGCGGTCAGCGCCATCCGGAAGCCGTCGCCGCGGCGCGGCTCGGCCGGCATGGCCAGCCCGGGCTCGTCGAACCACTCGCCGTCGCGCCCGAACCACCAGACGTTACCGTCGCGGTCCTGCGCGAAGTGGTCGGTCGTGGGGGCCGCGACCTGCCGGGAGACCGTCGTGGTCACGTCGGTGATCGCGATGCCGTCGCGCTCCTCCCCCGCGGTCGCCTCGACCACGGTGGTGACCCGGCCGCCGACGCTGGACGCGGTCTCGTAGGTCCACCTCGACCCGGGCGCGAGCGGCAGCCACGGGTTGTCCACCGTCGCCACGAAGTCGCTCGCGTCGGGGTCCTGCGTCGGGATGGCGAGCTCGTCGACGCCGGTCGGCGGGCTGGGCGCGGCGGCGGTGCCGCAGCCGCCGGCGACCAGCGCGAGCGCGGCCAGCAGGCCGGCCAGGGCACGGGACCGGACCGGCCGGTGGAGGGAGCTCACCGGGCCATCGTCTCGCATCCTCGTCCGGCCCCACACGCGACCCGGACGCTGCTAGCGTCGCCAGCGGTCCCTGATGTCGTCTCCGAGGAGAGTCACGTGAGCAGCACCCCGCTCAAGGTCGCCGTCACCGGCGCCGCCGGCCAGATCGGCTACAGCCTTCTCTTCCGCATCGCCAGCGGCGCGCTCGGCGGCGACCGCCCGATCGAGCTGCGGCTGCTCGAGATCGAGCCCGCCCTGAAGGCGCTCGAGGGCGTCGTCATGGAGCTCGACGACTGCGCGTTCCCCGGCCTGGCCGGGGTCGAGATCGGCGCGGACCCGACAACGATCTTCGACGGCGTCAACCTGGCCCTGCTGGTCGGCGCGCGCCCGCGCGGCCCGGGCATGGAGCGCGGCGACCTGCTCTCGGCGAACGGCGCGATCTTCACCGCCCAGGGCAAGGCGCTCAACGACGTGGCCGCCTCCGACGTACGGATCGGCGTGACCGGCAACCCGGCCAACACCAACGCCCTGATCGCGATGAGCAACGCCCCCGACATCCCGTCCGAGCGGTTCTCTGCGCTGACCCGCCTGGACCACAACCGCGCGATCTCCCAGCTCTCGGCCAAGACCGGCGCCCCGGTCACCGACATCAAGAAGATGACGATCTGGGGCAACCACTCCGCGACCCAGTACCCGGACCTCTTCCACGCCGAGGTGGCCGGCAAGAACGCCGCCGAGGTCGTCGGCGACCAGGACTGGCTGGAGAACACCTTCATCCCGACCGTCGCCAAGCGCGGCGCGGCGATCATCGACGCCCGCGGCGCGTCCTCGGCCGCGTCGGCGGCCTCCGCCACCTGCGACGCAGCCCGCGACTGGCTCAACGGCAGCCCCGAGGGCGACTGGGTCTCGATGGCGGTCGTCTCGGACGGCTCCTACGGCGTCCCCGAGGGCCTGGTCTCCTCGTTCCCCGTGACCACCTCCGGCGGCGACTGGAGCATCGTCCAGGGCCTGGAGATCGACGACTTCTCCCGCGGGAAGATCGACGCCTCCGTGGCCGAGCTGGCCGACGAGAAGGCCGCCGTCACCGAGCTCGGCCTGATCTGACCCCTCCGCGCGAGTTGGGGGTTGCCGACCGCCGAATCCCGAGCTAGCGACACCCGAGTCGGGTGACAGCGACAGGGCCGCACCGACCACGGTGCGGCCCTGTCGCGTTCTCGCCAGTCGGCGGTCGGCAACCCCCAACTCGAGGGTCGTCAACCCCCGACTCGCGGGATGGGGGGTGGGGCGTCAGGGGCCGGGCTGCTCGGGGATGCTCGAGGCGAGCAGGAAGAGCGCGAGGCTGACGCCGGCGAGCAGGACCACGTCCAGCAGGCGGTGGCGTACGGCGAGCATGCCGGCGTCCCGCTCGGGCAGCACCAGCCGGAGCAGGCCCGCCACGCCGAGGGCGCCGGCGAGGATGCGGATGCCGAGGCGCCAGTCGCCGCCGGCGGCGATCAGGCCGATCGCACCGCCGGTGGCGAGCAGGATGGCGAGGTAGAACGCGCCGCCCAGCGTGGACGGGTGCCGGCGCGCTGGTGGCGGGGCCGGGGGCTCCTCGTTCAGCGCTCGCTCCTCACCCTGCGGTCGCAGCTGCCTGCTCAGCCATCGACACGACGTTGGCCAGCAGCATGGCACGCGTCATCGGCCCGACCCCACCCGGGTTCGGCGAGACCCATCCGGCGACGTCCCAGACGTCCGCCGCCAGGTCGCCGGCGATCTTGCCGTCGACCCGGGAGACGCCCACGTCGAGCAGGGCCGCACCGGGCTTGACCATGTCGCCGGTGATGACGCCGGGCACGCCGGCGGCGGCGACCACGATGTCGGCCTCGCGCACGTGCGCGGCCAGGTCGCGGGTCCCGGTGTGGCACAGGGTGACGGTGGCGTTCTCGGAGCGCCGGGTGAGCAGCAGCCCCAGCGGCCGCCCGACGGTGACCCCACGGCCGACGACGACCACCTCGGCTCCGGCGATCGGCACGTCGTGGCGGCGCAGCAGCTCGACGATCCCGTACGGCGTGCACGGCAGCGGCGCGGGGTGGCCGAGGACCAGCCAGCCCAGGTTCGTCGGGTGCAGGCCGTCGGCGTCCTTGGCGGGGTCGATCAGCCCGAGCACCCGGTTCTCGTCGCGCCCCTTGGGCAGCGGCAACTGGACGATGTAGCCGGTGCAGGCGGGGTCGGCGTTGAGCCGCGCGACCGCCTCCTCGATCTCGGCCTGGGTCGCCGTCTCGGGCAGGTCCTCGCGGATCGAGGCGATGCCGACCTCGGCGCAGTCCTTGTGCTTGCCGTTGACGTACCACTTCGAGCCGGGGTCGTCACCGACCAGCACGGTCCCCAGCCCGGGGGTGATCCCCTTCTCCTTGAGCGCGGCCACCCGCCCCCGCAGCTCGTCCTTGATGGCAGCGGCCGTCGCCGACCCGTCCAGCTTCCGAGCAGTCACGATTCGAATCCTTCCAGAGTGAACGGTCGTGTGGTTCGAGGCTCGCTTCGCTCGCACCTCGACCACCGGCGCCCCAACCACCGGCGAGGCTTGAGGTCGGCAGCCGCGGGGAACGCGGAGCAAGGGCCGGTAGGGAGCGAAGCGACCGGACGGCACGAGCGCAGCTTCCCCGCGTGCAGCCGCCGTAGGCCGCCAGCGAACCTGGCACCGAGCGAACCTCGACCGCGCGCGCGGCAGCGCGGCGCAGCGAAGCGGAGACGCGCTCGCGCCATCCCACTCAGTGCGCGAAGTGGCGGGTGCCGGTGAAGTACATCGTGACGCCGGCCTTCTGGCAGGCGGCGATGGTCTCCTCGTCGCGCACGGAGCCGCCGGGCTGGATGATCGCCCGGACGCCGGCGTCGAGCAGGATCTGGGGCCCGTCGGCGAACGGGAAGAACGCGTCGGAGGCGGCGACGGCGCCGCGGGCGCGCTCGGTGCCCTCGAGGAGGGTGTTGGCGCGCTCGACGGCGAGCTTGCAGGAGTCGACGCGGTTGACCTGGCCCATGCCGATGCCGACGGCGGCACCGTCGTTCGCGAGCAGGATGGCGTTGGACTTGGCGGCGCGGACCGAGCGCCAGGCGAAGGCCAGGTCGGCGAGGGTCTGCTCGTCGGCGGCCTCGCCGGTGGCCAGGGTCCAGCTGGCCGGGTCGTCGCCCTCGGCCTGGAAGCGGTCGGTGTGCTGGATCAGCAGGCCGCCGCTGATCGGGCGGGTCTCGACGCCGCCGGCCGCGAGCGGCTCGGCGACGAGGATCCGGATGTTCTTCTTGCCCTGGAGGACCTCGACGGCGCCGTCGTCGTACCCGGGCGCGACGATCACCTCGGTGAAGACGTCGGCGACCTGGCGGGCCATCTCGACCGAGACGGGGACGTTGGTGGCGATGACGCCGCCGAACGCGGAGACGGGGTCGCAGGCGTGGGCGCGGCGGTGGGCCTCGGCGACGTCGGCGCCGACGGCGATGCCGCAGGGGTTGGCGTGCTTGATGATCGCGACGGTCGGCTGGTCGCCGTGGTCGTACGCCGCGCGGCGGGCCGCGTCGGTGTCGACGTAGTTGTTGTACGACATCTCCTTGCCGTGCAGCTGCTCGGCGGCGGCGAGGCCGCCGGGGCCGTGGCCGGAGCGGTAGAGCGCGGCGGGCTGGTGCGGGTTCTCGCCGTACCGGAGCACCGCGGACTTGTCCCAGGTGGCGCCCAGCCAGGCCGGGAACCCGGTGTCGTCCGAGGTGTCGGTGAGCACGTTGCCCATCCAGGACGCGACCTGGACGTCGTACGTCGCCGTGTGCACGAACGCCTTCGCGGCCAGCTGCTGGCGCTCGGCGAGGGTGAACCCCTCGCCCTGCGCGGCGGCCAGCGCGGCGGAGTAGTCGGCGCCATCGGTCACGATCGCGACGGAGGCGTGGTTCTTGGCGGCGGCGCGGACCATCGAGGGGCCGCCGATGTCGATCTTCTCGATGCAGTCCTGGATGCCGGCGCCGGAGGCGACGGTGGCCGCGAACGGGTAGAGGTTGACGACGACCAGGTCGAAGGGGGCGACGCCGAGCTCCTCGAGCTGGGCGACGTGCTCGGGCAGGCGACGGTCGGCGAGGATGCCGGCGTGGACCCGCGGGTGCAGGGTCTTCACGCGGCCGTCGAGGCACTCGGGGAAGCCGGTGAGGTCCTCGACCTTCGTCACGGGCAGGCCGAGGTCGGCGATCAGCCCGGCGGAGCCGCCGGTGGAGACCAGCTCGACGCCGGCCTCGTGCAGGCCGCGGACCAGCTCGTCCAGGCCGGTCTTGTCGAACACGGAGACGAGCGCGCGCTTGATCTGGATCCGGTCGGTCACGGGGACTCTCCTCATCGGTGGGGTCGTTCTTCGATGAGGGGCACCCAGGCGGTCGATGCCGGCTCGTCACTCCCTGGTGGTCCCCCACCTGCGCCAGTCGTGTGCTCCGCAGCCTAGTGGGCCGGGCGGGTGCTGGCGAACCGGCGCGGGGCGGCCGTGCCCGGGGCGGGTCGTGTGCCTGAGAACCCGCCAGAGCGATGCCTGGGGCACACGACGCCCGCAGCGCCGGGGTCGTGTGCCTGAGAACGACCCATGGGAGGGCGTGGGGCACACGACCCACCACCCGAGCGGGGAGACCCGAGGGTCAGTCGCCGAAGCGGACCCGTCGCCCCTCGACGCGGTAGCCCTCGCGCGCCATCCGGCCGACGGCCTCGACGAGCATCGCCCGCTCGGCCACCTTGATCCGCTCGTGCAGCGTCTCCTCGGTGTCGTCGTCGGCGACCGGCACCGCGGCCTGGGCGACGATCGGGCCGGTGTCGACGCCGCGGTCGACGACGAACAGGGTGGCCCCGGTGACCTTGACGCCGTACTCCAGCGCGTCGCGCGGCCCGTGCATCCCGGGGAACGCGGGCGACAGGGCGGGGTGGGTGTTGACGGTGCGCTGACCGAGGGCCGCGAGGTAGTCGGGGCCGACGAGCTTCATGAAGCCGGCGAGCACCACCACGTCGGGCCGGTACGACGCCACCGACCCCGCGAGCGCGGCGTCCCACTCGGGGCGGGTGGCGAAGTCGCGCAGCCGGTGCACGAACGTCGGCACCTCCGCGCGACGGGCGCGCTCGAGCGCCTCGATCCCGTCCCGGTCGGCGCCGACGGCGACCACCTCCGCGCCGTACGCGGGGTCGGCGGCGGCGTCGAGGAGCGCCTGCAGGTTGGTGCCGGCTCCGGAGACGAGCACGACGATCCGCGCGGGAGTGGCAGGCACGGGCGGTGAGTCTAGTGTCGCCGCGGCCCGGGGGTCACCGACGGCCCGGCAGGCGGCCGCGGACCGAGGCGAGCCGCGCCCGCAGGCGGCCGCCCCGCGCCTGGAACCACACCATCAGGAGGGCACCGGCGAGGCCGCCGATCCCGAAGGCGGTCATCGAGTGCAGGACGACGTCGGAGGCGAAGGGGCCCACGTCGCGCATCCGGCCCGGGCCGACCGCGCCGCCGGCGAGCAGCGTGAGCAGCCCGAGCAGGACGCCGGCGAGGATGCCCCCGCCGCAGCCGCGCAGCGCGGCCTCGTCCCAGCGGGAGGCGGGGTTCCGGTGCTGCCAGCGGGCCGCGGCCGCCGCCGCGACGAGGACGGGGCTCAGCATCAGCCAGGAGGTCCACTCGGCGCCGGGGCCGCCGCTGGGCAGCGCCGCCAGCAGCGGGAACATCGGCAGCGGCCCGAGCACGACCAGCCCGGGCGTGACCAGCGTGCCCGTCCCGACCGTGAAACCGGGGCCGAGCAGGTAGCTGCTGGAGAAGAGCACCGCGTTGGGCAGCACGAGCGCGGTGAGCAGCGCGATCACGACGGTGTCGCCGGCGCCCGCGCCGAGCTGGGAGACCACGTTCGCGGCGGTGGAGAAGTCGAGGACGAGGGCGATGGCCAGCGCCAGGGCGGCGACGGCGAACCACCACACGAGGATCGTGCGGGCCAGCGCCAGGGCGGCGCGCAGCGAGGACGGCAGCGCGGGCACCCAGATCGCGGCCCGGCCGGAGCCGCGCGCGATCGCCGGCCCGCCGACACCGAGGCTGAGCAGGAGGGACGCGCCGATCACCCGGGGCAGGCTGGGCGCGCTGGAGAGGCTGGCCACGGCGCTGGCGGTGAGGCTGGCGACGATCACGTACCCCGCGGCGAAGAGCGCGCTGGCCAGCGGGACGGTCCAGTCCCGCTCGCCGTCGGCGATCCGGTCCGCGTCCGGGCCGTGGCCCGAGAGCGACTCGCCGACGCGGTGCCCGACGCGCCAGACGACCCACGCGCAGAGCAGCGTGAGGCCGAGCGGGATCGCGGTGATCCGCACGCCGTCGACGCCGATCCCGCTGCCGTGCCCGAGCAGCCAGCCGGAGGCACCGACGCGGAGGGCGTCGGAGGGCTCGCCGTGGCCGCCCGCGTCGATCAGGAACCAGCCCACGACCGCGGCCGCCATGCAGACGACCAGGGGGCCGGCGGCGCTGAGCGCTCCGCCGAGGGTCGCGGTGGGCACGAAGGGGCGGCGGGTGGCGAGGTCGCGGCGGAGCTGGGCGGCGGACCGGTACCCGTCGCCGGCACGGCGGGAGATCGAGGAGGGGAGCGAGGTCATGGCCCTCTCATGATGCGTGCGCGCGAGAGGCCGACTGCGTCGCCACGCCGAAGGCGCCCTGTGTACCGTGGTCCGGCCATGACCGAAGTCGACGCCCGGCCCGCTCCCCCGACCCGCGACGACCTCGCCGCCGGTTTCGACGACTTCTACGTCGACGCCCGGGCGAGACTGTTGCTGCAGACGTTCGCGCTCACCGGCGACCTCTCCGCGTCGCGGAGCGCCGTCCGCGACGCCTTCGTCGTCGGCTGGCACCACTGGCGCAAGCTCTCCCGCACCGAGAGCCCGGAGATGAGCGTCCGGCCGCGCGCGTGGCGCAACGCCCAGCGTCGTACGACGGCCCGCCCCTGGGGCCGGACCAAGGACCTCGACGCGGAGAACCAGGCGACGCTCACCGCGCTCGCCGGCCTCACCACCACCCAGCGCGAGGCGCTGCTGCTCACCCAGCTCGCCGCGGTCACGATGCCGGAGATGGCCCGCGAGATCGGGCTGCCGCTGGAGGCGGCCGAGCGCGAGCTACAGGTCGGCGCCGCCCAGTTCGCGACGCAGCGCGACATCCCGACGGCGGCGATCCCGGTCGTGCTGGCGGCGCTGAGCAGCGTCACCGCGACGGTGACCTGGCCGCGCGCCACGATCGTCCGGCGGGCCGGCGCGGCGCGGCGCCGGGCGCACACCCTGGTCGGGGTGAGCACCGCGGTGGCCTGCCTGCTCGCGGCCGGCGTGCTGGCCGGCAACCCCTCAGGCGCGCGGCCCACCCTGGACCGCACCGCGCAGCCGAGCACCGCCGCGCCGAGCGTCCCGGCGGTCACGGTCAGCCTCCCCGACACCGCGATGCTGCCGTTGGAGGAGGTGCAGGACCACCTGGCGCGTCGCGGCTGGCAGGAGGGCCGCACCACCGACAACTCCACCGGCAACGGGCTGGTGCACCCGTGCCAGCGCACCCGGTACGCCGACGCGAAGGGCGTCGGCGCGTGGGCACGGACGTTCCGCCTCAAGGAGGGCGACACCGACCGGAAGTTCGTGCAGACGGCGGAGGCGTCGGCGACCCGGAAGGCGGCGCGCCGCAGCTTCCGCGAGGCGCGGACCTGGTTCGCGGCCTGCACGCCCCCGGCCAACCAGGCGCGCACCCGGCTGCCCCACACCCGGCTGATCAGCACGGCCGACGCGCCGGGCCTCGGCGACGAGGCCGCGGTGTTCCTGCTGTCCAACACCGACCCCGACGACACCGTGGTGGCCGGCGTGGCCCGGAGCGGGAAGTTCGTCACGGTCACCACCCTGCGCACCGAGATTCCGGCGGCGCGCGCGGACCGGGACGGGCTCGCGGCGCTGCTCGGCACCGCGGTGGACCGCCTGTGCACGCTGCCCGACGGCGGCGGCTGCGCCCCGACGGCGGTGCGGCTGGAGGACCGGGACGCGTTCCCGGCCGGCCGCAGCGCCGCGCTGATCTCGGAGATCGACCTGCCGCCGGTCGGCCGCTCGCACGGGCCGCTGGTCGGCACCCCGGCCCGCCAGGTGACCGGCGAGCGCGGCACGGTCGGCGTGGGGTGCTCCACGGTCCAGCTGAACGGCGAGTTCCGGGGCGCCAAGGTACGCACGAACCTGTACCGCACCTTCGTCTTCGTCGACGGCGACCTGCCCACCACGGCCGGGCTGACCCAGGTCGTCGGCACGCTGCCGCAGGCCAAGGCCACCGAGTTCGTCACCGCGATGCGCTCCCAGGTCGCCGCGTGCCCCGACGAGGACACCGGCGCCGGCACCGAGGTCACCGAGCTGGCCCGGGTCGACGACGGCGCCAGCAGCCTCTCGGCGTGGCGCCTGCGCACGGCGCTGCCCGGCGACCGGTCGGTCGAGTACGACCTGGCCGTGGTCCGCGAGGGCACCGCGCTGACCCAGTTGCTCTACGTCGCGGCCGAGGACGCCCGGATGAGCGACGCCGACTTCGTGGCGGTGGCGCGACGGGCGGCGGAGCGGCTGCCCCAGATGCCGAAGTACTGATCGGCCGCGGGGCACAGCCGCCCTCGCGTGACCGGGGTCGTGTGCCCCACACCCCGCCCTGGCGGGTTCTCAGGCACACGACCCCGCCCCGGCGACGGCGCGCCCCCGACAACTCCGGCGACATTTCCCGGCGCCCGTGCAACCGTTCGCCCCACGGGCACGTATCCCCCTGCGACAGCCATCCCGGACCACACCGGGAGCAGCGCGGAGCGGAGGAAGGGGGCGGGATGGACGCCGACGAGTTCGACGAGTTCTACGCAGCGTCGTTCCGGCGGGTGACCGGCCAGGTCTACGCCATGATCGGCGACCTGGACGAGGCGACGGAGTGCGTGCAGGAGGCGTTCGCCCGTGCCTGGGCCCACCGCCGCAAGCTGGACCGCTCGGGTCACCCCGAGGCCTGGGTCCGCACCACCGCCTACCGCCTCGCGGTGAGCCGCTGGCGGCGCCGCAAGGTCGCCCAGCGCCCCACCGACCGGGCCGTCGGCGCGCCGCTGGCGACCGCCGCCGCGGACGAGTCCCACGTCGCCCTGGTGGCGGCGCTCAAGCAGCTCCCCGAGGCACAGCGCCAGGCGCTGGTGCTGCACCACATCGCCGACCTCCCCGTGCACCAGGTGGCCGCCGAGGTCGGCGTGCCGGAGGGGACGATCAAGGCCCGGCTCAGCCGCGGCCGCGCCGCGCTCGCCACGCTGCTCAGCGACGAGACCGGCGGGCTCCAGGGAGGAGGGGTGAGCCATGTCTGACCCGATGGAGGAGCTGGACCGGTTCGGCTCCGAGTTCACGGGAGGCCCGATGCCGCTCCCCGCATCCGAGATCCGGCGCCGCGGTGACCGGATCCGCCGGCGCCGCCAGGCGGTGATCGTCGGCGGCGCCGCCCTCGCCGTCGCCGCCGCGATCGCCGTGCCGGTGATGGCCGTGACCGGCTCCGGCGGCGGCACGAAGGTGCCGCCCGCCGACCGCGCCGACGGCGCGGGCAGCGTGGTGATGCCGTACGACCTGCTCACCGACGCCGACACCGTCTACAGCGACGGCGCCGACTGGTTCGCCGTCGGCACCGACGACGCGGACCCCGAGGCCGCCTTCCACCCGTGCGCCCGCGAGTCGCTGGGCGACCTGGGCGCGACGTCGGTCGAGCACCGCGACTTCGAGCAGCGCAACACCCTCCCCGAGGGGGCCGACATCGAGGTGCTCGGCGACGCCATGCACCAGGCGGTGGCGCAGTTCGGGAGCGCTGCGGAGGCGCAGGCGGCGTACGACACGATCGTGGGCTGGGTGAACGACTGCGACGGGCGGATCGACGGGATCACGACGTACCGGGCCTTCGACCCGCTGCCGGTGAGCCTCACGGTGGACGGCGAGGCGACCGTCATCCAGGCCAACTACGGACCCGCGCCGAAGGAGCTCGACGAGTTCGGCGACGGCGGCTACATCACCGAGACCGGAGTGGCCGTCAGCGGCGAGCGGCTCACCGTGGTCCGCACCCAGATCGTCGGCCAGGACTACAACTTCCTGGACGGTACGCCGGTGCAGCGGATGCTGCCGGTCGCCGCCGAGCTGATGCAGCCCGGCGAGACCGCGCCCGACGCCACGCCCGACGCCGCCGCCACCGCACTCCCCGACGACTTCGCGCTGGAGGCCGGCTGGCCCGACGTGACGGACGGCGAGACGCGACGGATCTCGGACGGCGCCCTGCTGGTCGACGAGCTGACCACCGCGTGCGGCACCGAGCCACGGCTGGGGGCGCCCGCCGACACCCGCACGGGGATCCTGCAGGGGCCCACGCACTACGCCTTCCGCGGCGCCGCGCTCTACGACGACGCCCAGGGGGCCGCCGATGCCCTCGCCTCGCTCGCCACCACCTACAGCGGCTGCGGGGCCGACGACGGCGCCCTCACCACCCGGTACGACGTGACGCCGGCCGCCGAGGGCGAGGGCTGGGTCCGGATCGCGCGGGTGACCACGGTCGGCGGCGAGGTCCTCGAGGAGAGCACCCGCGTGCTCGCCGCGGCCGTCGTGGGCCGCGCGCTGCTGATCACCGGCAGCGAGGGCGAGGGCGGCGGCACCCCGGAGGCGAACGACGCCGCGCTCGACCAGGAGGTCACGCAGGCCCAGCCGGTGCTCGAGCAGCTGGCCGCCCTGACCGGCGAAGGGTAGGAACGACCCCGGGAACGACGACGGCCCGCCCTCCACGCGGAGGGCGGGCCGTCGTACGTGACGTGCGTCAGGCGCCGATCAGAGACCCTTGAGGATCTCCCGCATCAGCTCGGCGGTCTCGGACGGCGTCTTGCCGACCTTCACGCCGACGGCCTCGAGGGCCTCCTTCTTGGCCTGCGCGGTGCCGGCGGAGCCGGACACGATCGCACCGGCGTGACCCATGGTCTTGCCCTCCGGCGCGGTGAAGCCCGCGACGTAGCCGACGACCGGCTTGGTCACGTGCTCGGCGATGTAGGCCGCGGCCCGCTCCTCGGCGTCGCCGCCGATCTCGCCGATCATCACGATCGCCTTGGTGTCCGGGTCGTTCTCGAACGCCTCGAGGGCGTCGATGTGGGTGGTGCCCACGATCGGGTCGCCACCGATGCCGATGGCGGTCGAGAAGCCGTAGTCACGCAGCTCGTACATCATCTGGTAGGTCAGCGTGCCCGACTTCGACACGAGACCGACCGGACCCTTGCCCGCGATGGTGTGCGGGGTGATGCCGGCCAGGGACTCCTCCGGCGTGATGATGCCCGGGCAGTTCGGGCCGATCATCCGGGTGGACTTGCCCTGCATGTAGGACCACACCTCGGCGGTGTCCTGCACCGGAACGCCCTCGGTGATCACGACGATCAGCGGCATCTCGGCGTCGATGGCCTCGATGCAGGCGTCCTTGGTGAAGGCCGGCGGCACGAAGAGGACCGACACGTTGGCGCCGGTCTCCTTCATCGCCTCGGCGACGGTGCCGAAGACCGGCAGCTCGACGTCGTTGCCCTCGTGGTCCTTGTGCGTCACGGTGGTGCCGGCCTTGCGGGCGTTGACACCGCCGACGATCGACGCGCCGGAGTCCATCATCAGGGCGGTGTGCTTGGCACCCATGCCGCCGGTGATGCCCTGGACGATGATCTTGCTGTCCTTGTTGAGGTAGATGCTCATGGTCTCGTTCGCTCTCTAGCTCAGGCGTTCGCCAGCTCGGCGGCCTTGTCGGCCGCGCCGTCCATGGTGTCGACCAGGGTCACCAGCGGGTGGTTGGCCTCGGTCAGGATCTGGCGACCGAGGTCGACGTTGTTGCCGTCGAGGCGAACCACCAGCGGCTTGGTCTCCTTGTCCCCGAGCAGCTCGAGCGCGCCGACGATGCCCTTGGCGACCTCGTCGCAGGCGGTGATGCCACCGAAGACGTTCACGAAGACCGACTTCACCTGCGGGTCGTTGAGGATCACGTCGAGACCGTTCGCCATCACCTGGGCGTTGGCGCCGCCACCGATGTCGAGGAAGTTCGCCGGCTTCACGCCGCCGTGCGCCTCGCCGGCGTACGCGACCACGTCGAGGGTGCTCATCACGAGGCCCGCGCCGTTGCCGATGATGCCGACCTGACCGTCGAGCTTGACGTAGTTGAGGCCGAGGTCCTTGGCCTTCGCCTCGAGCGGGTCGGCCTCCTCGCGGATCTCGAAGGCCTCGTGGTCCGGGTGGCGGACCTCGGAGGCGTTCTCGTCCAGGGTGACCTTGCCGTCGAGCGCCTCCAGCTTGTCGCCGGCCAGCCGCGCGAGCGGGTTGACCTCGACCAGGGTGGCGTCCTCCTCGACGAAGACCTTGTACAGCGACTGGATCATCGCCACGGCCTGCTCGAAGACAGCCTCGGGGAACTTGGCGTCGGCCGCGATCTCGCGCGCCTTCGCCTCGTCGACGCCGGCGCCGGGGTCGATCGCGATCTGGCGGACGGCCTCGGGGTTGGTCTTGGCGACCTCCTCGATCTCCACGCCGCCCTCGACCGAGGCGATGCACAGGTACTGGCGGTTCGAGCGGTCCAGCAGGAAGGAGAAGTAGTACTCCTCCTCCGGCGGGGTCGCCGGGGTCACCAGGACCCGGTTCACCGTGAGGCCCTTGATCTCCATGCCGAGGATGTTGGAAGCGTGCTCGAAGGCCTCGTCCGGGGTCTTCGCGAGCTTCACACCGCCGGCCTTGCCGCGGCCGCCGGCCTTGACCTGGGCCTTGACCACGGTGACGCCGCCCATGTCCTCGGCAGCAGCCTTCGCCGCCTCGGCGGTCTCCACGACCACGCCCTCGGTCACGGCCACGCCGTGCTTGGCGAAGAGGGTCTTCGCCTGGTACTCCATCAGATCCACTGATCAGTCCTCATCGTCGAGTCGGGCGCCAGGCGTTGGGGCATCGCCGTTCGTCGGCGCCCGTCGGGTAGGGAAGGTGCACCGCCGAGCAAGCGGAGGCACATCCTCGGGCACCCTAGTCCGGACTCGCCGGTACCACGAGGGCAGGGCCCACGACGTGACCTTGCTAACACCCGATTTGGGGGTTCGCCTCACGGCCACCATGGGTACCCCCTACGATTTCGACGCGTCAGCGGCCTCACGTATGGTCGTTAACAAGCATTCACCCGGAGGCCACCCGTTGGCCACAGGGCGCCTGAGCCACATCTCGGAAATGGCTCAGGTGAGGCGGTCGGACCCCGATCGCACGTACGGGGAACGACGAAGGAGCCGGACTGCATGGACCACCACCGAGGACAGCGTCGCGCGGAATCGCGACCCCTGCCGTCCTCCGTGGAGTCCTCCGCGCCCGGCACCGACAGCGCCGGCAGGTACGTCGGCCGCCGCGTCGCCCGCCCCGTCGAGTCCGGTACGTCGGCCGCGCCGATGAGCCCCGAGGACCTGCTCGAGCGAGCGGTGCAGTCGGTCGCCCGTTCCGCCGCCGCGCCCGCCGCCTCGGTCAGCACG
Organism: Nocardioides sp. YIM 152588; assembly: GCF_040191335.1. NCBI lineage: Bacteria > Bacillati > Actinomycetota > Actinomycetes > Propionibacteriales > Nocardioidaceae > Nocardioides > Nocardioides sp. YIM 152588. The sequence continues at coordinate 19,669 of NZ_JBEGDJ010000043.1, forward strand.
GCGACGACCACCGCCCCGCCGGCCGCCGGCCGCCGCCGGGCCACCGGTCCCGCGCTCGAGGCGGAGAACCGCACCCCCGCCCCCGGCCGCCGCCGCGCGCTGCCGGCCAACGAGGCGCCGTCGCGCGGCTCCGCCCAGCGGCCCGTGCCGACCCGTCGTCTCGACGCCCCGGTCACGGCCCAGCCGGTCGCCAAGCCCGCGCCCGCACCGGTCGCCAAGCCCACGCCGGCCCCGGTTGCCAAGCCCACGCCGACGCCCGTCGCCAAGCCCACGCCGGCCCCGGTCGCCAAGCCCGCGCCCGCCCCGGTCGCGAAGCCCACCCCGGCGCCCGTCGCAGCGCGAGCGACCGCGGTCCGGACGCCGATCGCGGTCCCGCTGGGCGACCCGCTCACCGGCCCGCTCGTGCGTGGCACCGAGGCGGCCGCACCCGCCGCCCGGCCCGCCACGAAGCCGACGAAGCAGCCCACGAAGCCGGCCGCCACGACCGCGACCCACGCGCCCGCCGCGCCGACCGCGCCGATCGCGGACCCGCTGGGCGACCCGCTCACCGGCCCGCTCGCGCGCACCAGCGCCCCGGCCGCTCCCGCCGACGACCACCCGCACGGCCGCGCCGCCGAGCTCCTTGCCGACCCGGTCGAGCAGCACTCCCGCGTCGAGGAGGCCGCCCAGGTCGGCCCGACGCTGGCCACGCAGCGCCCGCTGTTCGCCGTACCCACGCCGACCGTGGAGCTGCCGACGCTGGCCGAGCTCACCGGCGAGCTGCCCCGCATCACCGACAGCACCACCTCGCTGCGTCCGGCCTCGCCCGGCAAGCGGCGCGCCGGGAAGTCGACCGGCTCCCGCACCCCGCTCCTCCGCGGCCTGCCCGCCCTGCCCGTCGCGGCCGGCGTCGCGACGCTCGCCGTCGCCGTGGGCGGCGCCGTCACCACCGCCGACACGGCGCTGGTCAGCAACCACAACACCGTCACCGCCACCAACGCGCTGAGCGGCTCCTACGGCAGCGGCTCCTACGACGCGCTGCGGGTCGCCGCCAACATCAGCCGCGACTCCGACCGGGACGCCCTGGAGCACGCCACCGACGCCGAGCTCGTCGACGAGGCGGAGAAGGTCGCCGAGCAGCGCGACGCCGCCCTCGGCGAGCTCGCCGCCGACGCGGAGAAGGAGGCGCAGGAGATCGCCTCCCTCAACCGCTGGGAGCTCCCGATCTCCCCCGGCGCCTACCGCCTGACCGCGACCTACGGCGAGTACGGCCTGTGGTCGAGCTACCACACCGGCCTCGACTTCGCGGCGCCCACCGGCACCTCGATCCGTGCCGTCGCGAGCGGCGTGATCACGTCCGTCGGCTACGACGGCGCCTACGGCAACAAGACGGTCCTCACCCTCGAGGACGGCACCGAGATCTGGTTCTGCCACCAGACGTCGTACAACGTCTCGGTCGGCGACGTCGTCCAGCCGGGCGAGACGATCGGCTACGTCGGCTCCACCGGCCACGTCACCGGCCCGCACCTGCACCTCGAGGTCCGCCCCGGTGCCGGTGACCCCGTCGACCCCTACGCCGCACTCAAGGTCCACGGCTTGACGCCGTAGCACTGGGCCGAGCGTGTCTCCGCTTCGCTCCGACACCCTGCCGGACGGTAGTTGACTGGTTCCGTCGGGTTGACGCCGGTGGTTGAGGTGCGAGGCGCCCCGGCGCCGAGCCTCGAAACCACTCCACTCGCCGGTGCGCGAGTCGGCAGAAACTGACTGCTCCGATGGCCTTGTCACATGGCTTCTCGTCGCCCTCGCGGCGTTCTAGCGACCAGAATCCATGTGACGCGGGCGCACCGCCGCAACCGGCGGCGACCCGGCGCTACAGCTTCTCGACGGGTGCGTACCGCAGCAGCAGGCGCTTGACGCCGTCGGAGCCGAAGTCGATGGAGGCGACCGACTTCTCGGCGACGCCCTCCACCGACACCACGGTGCCGAGGCCGAACGAGTCGTGGGTGACCCGGTCGCCGGGCTCGAGCACCGGGATCGGGCGGGACGGCTTGGACTTCGCGGCAGCGTCGGCACGGGCCGCAGCGGCGCCGAAGTTGCGGCGGCCGGCGGCGGTGGGGCTGCCCATCCGGACCGGCGCACCCGAGCCCCCACCGTCGTACCCCCGCGAGGCGAACGTCGGGCGCGACCACTGGGCCTGCTCGGCCTCGGTACGACGCCAGTCGACCAGGTCGATCGGCAGCTCGGCGAGGAAGCGAGACGCCGGGTTGTGGGCCGGGGCGCCCCAGGCGGAGCGGACCACGGCGCGGGAGGCGTAGAGGCGCTGGCGGGCGCGGGTGATGCCGACGTAGGCCAGCCGCCGCTCCTCCTCCAGCTCGGTGCGGTCCCCCAGCGCGCGCGAGTGCGGGAAGACGCCGTCCTCCAGGCCGGTCAGGAAGACCACCGGGAACTCCAGGCCCTTCGCGGTGTGCAGGGTCATCAGCGTGACCATGCCGGTGTCCTCGGGGGCGTCCGGGTCGTCCTCGGGGGCGTCCGGGATCTGGTCGGAGTCGGCGACCAGCGCGACCCGCTCCAGGAAGTCGCCCAGCCCGGGCTCGACGGTGCCGGCGTCGACGTCGGCCGGGTCGGCCGACGGCCCCGCGACGGGGTCCTCCGCGAACTCCCGCGCGACCGCGACGAGCTCACCCAGGTTCTCCACCCGGGTGGCGTCCTGCGGGTCGTCGGACTCCTCCAGCGAGGCCAGGTACCCCGAGCCGTCCAGCACGGTCTCCAGGACCACGTCGGGGCGCTCCCCCGCGGCCACCATCTGCTGCCACTCGACGACCTTGGCGACGAACGCCTCGATGTTCTTCTGCGAGCGGCTGGCCAGCCCGGGCGCCTGGTTCGCGCGCTGCAGCGCCTCCCAGAACGTGAGGCCGTCCCGGTCGGCGAGCTGGCTGATCGCCAGCACCGCCCGGTCCCCGATGCCGCGGCGCGGGGTGTTGAGGATCCGGCGCAGGCTCACCTGGTCGTCGGGGTTGACCAGCATCCGCAGGTAGGCCAGCGCGTCGCGGACCTCGCGCCGCTCGTAGAACCGCACCCCGCCGACGACCTTGTAGGGCATCCCGGTGCGGATGAAGATCTCCTCGAACACGCGCGACTGCGCGTTGGTCCGGTAGAAGACCGCCACGTCGCCGGCCTTCGTGCCGGCGTCGGTCAGCTTGTCGATCTCGTCGGAGACGAACCGGGCCTCGTCGTGCTCGGTGTCGGCGACGTAGCCGACGATCTTCTCCCCGTCGCCCGCGTCCGACCACAGCCGCTTCGGCTTGCGGCCGGCGTTCCGCTCGATCACCGCGTTGGCGGCGGTCAGGATCGTCTGCGTGGAGCGGTAGTTCTGCTCCAGCATGATCGTCCGCGCGTCCGGGAAGTCCTTCTCGAAGTCCATGATGTTGCGGATGTCGGCGCCGCGGAACGCGTAGATCGACTGGTCGGCGTCGCCGACCACCATCAGCTCCGCGGGCGGCACCCGGTCCGCGGGCGCCAGCGCGTCGCCGTACGCGCTCTCCTCCAGCGGCTGCTCCAGGTCCTGGCCGCAGAGCTGGTGGATGAGGGCGTACTGGGCGTGGTTGGTGTCCTGGTACTCGTCGACCAGGATGTGCCGGAACCGGCGCCGGTAGGTTTCCCGGATCTCGGGGCGCGTCTGGAACAGCCGCACCGTCTCCATGATCAGGTCGTCGAAGTCCAGCGCGTTCGCCTCGCGCAGGCGCCGCTGGTAGAGCCGGTACGCCGACGCGTAGCTCTCGTCGATGCTGTTGCGCGCCTCGGCGGCGACCTCCTCCGGGTCGCGCAGCTCGTTCTTGTGGTTGCTGATCCAGTGCAGCACCGGGCCCGGCTGGAACTTGCGCGGGTCCAGGTCGAGGTCGGAGCAGACCAGCGTGATCAGCCGCTTCTGGTCCTGGGCGTCGTAGATCGAGAAGTTCGACTTCACCCCGATGTGCTCGGCCTCCTTGCGGAGGATCCGCACGCAGGCGGAGTGGAACGTCGAGACCCACATGATCTTGGCGCGGTTGCCGACCAGGTCGGCCACCCGCTCCTTCATCTCCGCCGCGGCCTTGTTGGTGAAGGTGATCGCCAGGATCGAGCCCGGGTGCGCCTTGCGCTCGGAGATCAGCCACGCGATCCGCCGGGTCAGCACCCGCGTCTTGCCCGAGCCCGCGCCGGCGACGACCAGCAGCGGCGCGCCGGCGTGCTGGACCGCCTCGGCCTGCGGGCCGTTGAGCCCGGCGAGCAGGTCCTCGCGACTCGGCCCGCGCCGCGTCGTACGGGGCTCCTCCGCGGGCGCGGCGGAGGGGGTGAGGTGGTCGAACCCGGGGAGCTGCGGCGTCGTACTCATGTCGCCCACCAGCCTACGGCGCGGGGCCGACGGAGGCGGGGGTGCCGTCGGGGTGGGTGATGTAACACGCGGTTGCGGGGTGTGGTCGGCCGTCGGCGCATGTAACACGCCAGTGCAGAGACTCCTCGGTCGTCCACGGTGCTTCCAGCCCGTCGCGACGGGCTGGTACCGACGCCGACGACCGACCAGTCGGGCGGACCGCGTGTTACATCTCCCGGCCCGCCGGCCCCGCGGCGGACCACGTGGCCCACCACGCGCTGTGGACGCGCGCGCCGCATCCCCAGGCGCCGGCGGCTCCTGAGGGCGTACGTCCCCCACCGGAGCAGGGTGCCTCGGCATGAACGCACGTGCGCTCGCCCTGATGGCCCGGCAGTGGGGCCTGATCACCCGTCCGCAGGCAGTCCGCGCCGGCATGCAGCCCGACCAGATCGACCGTCTGGTGCGCCGCGGGGTCTGGACGATCGTGCGGCGCGGCGTCTACGCCGAGGCGTCGTACGCCGCCACCTTCACCTCCGAGCGCGACCAGCGGCTCCTCCGGGACCGGGCGGCGAGCCTGCGCATCCGGGCGGCCCACGTGTGGAGCCACCACTCCGCGGCGTACCTGCTCGGCCTCGAGGTCCTGCACCAGCGCCCGGCGGTGACCCACGTGACCCGCCCCGGCGTCATCGGCTCCCACCACCGGTACGGCGTGACCCACCACCTCGCCCCGTACGCGCCGCGCGACGTCATCGAGATCGACGGGGTGCGGTGCCTCCGGCCCGCCCGCACCGCCCTGGACATCGCCCGTGAGCACGGCTTCCGACACGGGTTGGTGGCTGCCGACGCGGCGCTGCGCAGCGGTACGACGAGGGGCGACCTCGAGCTCGGCGTGGCCGTCATGCGGTACTGGCCGGGCGTCACCACCGCGCGGGACGTGATCGCGTCGGCCTCCCCCGACACGGACAGCGCCGGCGAGACGCTGGCGCGCCTGATGGTCACCTCGCTCGGCCATGGTGTGCCGGAGGTGCAGCTCGGGCTGACCGCCGACGGCCGGACCGCGTGGTGCGACCTGCGCCTGGGGCGGCACGTCTTCGAGTTCGACGGGCGGGTCAAGTACCAGCGGCTCGACGAGGGCGGCATCGCCACCGGGCCCGCGGGCGACGTGGTGTGGCGGGAGAAGCGCCGGCAGGACTTCGTGTGCGGCTTCAAGCTCGGCATGTCGCGCCTGGTCTGGGACGACCTCCTCCAGCCGAGCTGGGAGCGCACCGCGCGGCGGCTGAACCGGGAGTACCGCGAGACCTGCCGCCTGTTCGGCACCGACGCCCGCGACCTCGCGGCGTACCGGCCGCGGGGGCCGCGGCCACGGCCCGCGGCACCTCCGGTCGGCTGGCCCGGCGCGGCGTGACGCACCTGACGCACCTGACGCACCTGGGCCCGGCCGTGGGCTGGCCTGCGCTCAGGTGGGCTGGCGTGCGCCTGCCGAGGGCTCATGTAACACGCTGTCCACCCGACTGGTCGGCCGTTCGCGCTGCCTCCACCCCGCCGCAACGGGCTCCTACCAACGCGGACAGCCGACCAGAGCACGCACCCGCGTGTTACATGCGCCGACGGCCGACCAGAGCACGCACCCGCGTGTTACATACGACACCGCCCGGCACCCCACAGGGGCACCGGGCGGCGCGAGGCGAAGGGACGCTCAGGCGTGGACCGGCGACCAGAGGACGGCGACGCAGACGTTGGCGATGGAGAGCAGCAGCAGCCCGGCCCACAGCCCGTTGGGGATCTTCTCCTTGCGGGTGTTGGCCATGACCAGGATCAGCAGCACGAGGCCGATCGCGAGCTTCACGCCCACCTTGGCGTGGTTGACGTCACCGTCGCCGGCCTCGAGCACGCCGACCAGCGCCAGGCCGGTGAGGAAGGCGAGGCCGACGCCGTCGCGCATGGCGCCGTTGACCTTCTTCTCCCCCGGCCCCATCTGCACCAGCAGGCCACCGATCAGAGCGGCGTACCCGAGGATGTGGAGGATCAGCAGGATCAGGCGCAGGGTGTCCATGGCTGAACTCTAGAAGGCGGCGCACCGCCCGCGGGCACGGCTCCCCACACGAGACCGCACGAAGATCCTCAGCACCAGCCGATCGCGTCCGCGACGTGCTCGGCGATCGCCAGGCCGGAGGTGGCGGCGGGCGACGGCGCGTTGCGTACGGCGCACACCCGGTCGCCGATCGAGATCCGGAAGTCGTCGACCAGCGAGCCGTCGCGGTCGACCGCCTGCGCGCGCACCCCGGCGCCACCGCGGACCACGTCGGCGGCGCCGATCGCGGGCACGTAGCGGGCGGCCGCGCGCATGTAGGCGCGCACCGAGGCGGAGCCGACCACCTCGCCCACCCCGGTCCGCCAGTGTCGCCGCGCCATCGACCAGAACCCGGGCCAGGCGAGGGTGTCGCGCAGGTCGGGCCAGGAGAGGTCGCGGCGGCGGTACCCCTCGCGGGCGGTGGCCAGCACGGCGTTCGGGCCCACCTCCAGCGACCCGTCGACGCGGCGGGTGAAGTGCACGCCGAGGAACGGGTAGCGGGGGTCGGGCACCGGGTAGATCAGCCCGCGGACCAGGTCCCGCTTCGCCGGGCGGACCAGCATGTACTCGCCGCGGAACGGGATGATCCGCGGCACGGGCTCGGCGCCCACGCCGGGCGCGAGCCGGTCGCTGTGCAGCCCCGCGCAGAGCACCGCGCGGTCCACGCGCAGGCGCTCCTCCGCGTCGCCGACCGCCAGGGTCACATCGACGCCGCCGGCGCCCTCCCGCACCGCGCGTACCTCGACGGCGGTGCGCACCTCGCCGCCGCCCGCCTCGATCTCGGCGGCCAGCGCGCGGGCGACGGCGACGTAGTCGGTGATCGCGGTGGCCGGCGAGTGCAGCGCGGCCAGCCCGGCGGCGTACGGCTCCAGGTCGGCGATCCCGGCCGCGTCGAGCCGGCGCAGCCCGGGCACCCCGTTCTCGGTCGCGGTGCGCTCCAGCGCGTCCAGCCGCCCCAGCTCGTCGCGGGAGACCGCGACGACGAGCTTGCCGCACTCCTCGTAGGCGAGGCCGTGCTCGGCGCAGTAGTCGCGCAGCAGCAGCCGGCCGCGGGTGCACAGCGCGGCCTTGAGGCTGCCGGGCCGGTAGTAGATCCCGGCGTGCACGACCCCGGAGTTGTGGCCGGTCTGGTGCCGGGCGAGCCCGGCCTCCTTCTCCAGTACGACGACCCGGGTGCCCGGCCGGCGGCGCAGCAGCTCCCGTCCGACGGCCAGCCCCAGGATGCCGCCCCCGACGACCCCGACGGACTCCTCGTCACGACCAGCCACACCCGCAGCCTCCCACGCGGAGCATCCCGCCGGTCACGGTTTCGGGACGAACGAGCGACACCGCGCCCCTCCGCCACGGACCCAGGGGTGCCATCACGGAAGATGTGATGCGAGGGTCGGGAGGGAGCGCAGCGATCGGGACGGCACGAGCAGCGCTTCTCCGCGCGCAGCCGCCGCACGCCGCCGGACCACCCGGCACCGAGCGAACTCGACCGCGAGCGCGGCAGCGTGTCAAGCGAAGCGCAGACACGCTCGCGCCATTCAGAGCAGCTTGCGATCCGACGCCCAGCGCGCCAGCTCGTGACGGGAGGAGAGCTGCAGCTTGCGCAGCACCGAGGACATGTGGGTCTCCACGGTCTTGATCGAGATGAAGAGCTCGCGCGCGACCTCCTTGTAGGAGTAGCCGCGGGCGATCAGCCGCATCACCTCCCGCTCCCGCTCGGTGAGCCGGTCCAGGTCCTCGTCCACGCTGGCGATGTCGGCGGCGATGCCGGCGCTCGCGAAGGCGTCGAGCACGAATCCGGCCAGCCGCGGCGAGAAGACCGCGTCACCGTCGGCGACCCGGCCGATCGCGTCGACCAGCTCCTCGCCGCTGATGGTCTTGGTGACGTAGCCGCGGGCGCCGCCGCGGATCGTGCCGATCACGTCCTCGGCGGCGTCGCTGACCGAGAGCGCGAGGAACCGTACGTCGCCGGCGCCCTCGCGGGTCGAGCGGCGGATCACCTCGACGCCCCCGCCGCCCGGCAGGTGCACGTCGAGCAGCACCACCTCGGGGCGCTCGGCGAGCACCGCGGCGACCGCCTCGTCGACGTCGGCCGCCTCGCCGACCACCTCGACCCGCCCCGCGCCGGTGGACGCCAGCTCGGCGCTCACCCCGCGACGGAACATCGCGTGGTCGTCGACCACCACCACCCGCACCGGCCCACCGGGCCGCGCCTGCTCACCCACCGTCGTCACCTTCCGCCGGGGGCGTCGCCCCGTCCGTCACCTTGTCCGTGTGGTCCGCCTGGTCGCGCTGGACCGCCTGCTCCCGCTGCCCGCGCTCGCCGAGGCCGTCGAGCCGCAACCGCACCTCGGTCCCCTCGCCCGGCGCGGAGCGCACCTCGGCCGTGCCGCCGTGCCGCTCCATCCGGTCCACGATGCTGTGCCGCACCCCGAACCGGTCCTCGGGCGTGCCGTCGGGGTCGAACCCGACGCCGCGGTCGCGGACGAACACCTCGACGGTGTCGCTGCCGATCTCGGCGTACACGTCGACCCGCTGCGCGCCGGAGTGCTTGGCCCCGTTGGTCGCCGCCTCGCGGGCGGCGGCCACGATCGGCCGGGTGGCCTCGTCGAGGTCGGTGTCGCCGACGGCGACCACGTCGACGTGGATGCCGTAGCCGTCCTCGATCTCGGCGGCCGCGGCGCGCAGGGCGCTGGCCACGGTGCGGTCGTCGATCGCCTCGCCCGCGAAGAGCCAGGAGCGCAGGTCGCGCTCCTGGGCGCGGGCCAGCCGGGCGGCGTCGGTGGGGTTCTTCTGGATCAGCGCGAGCGTCTGCAGCACGGAGTCGTGCAGGTGGGCCGCCACGTCGGCGCGCTCCTGGGTCCGGACGCGCTCGGCACGCTCGTCGGAGAGCTCGCGGGTCAGCCGGTAGGCCCACGGACCGACGACGATGCCGAGCCCGACCACGCCGAGCAGCACCGCGAGCGTGATGTCGCGGGCGACGGAGAGCGACCCGCTCTGCAGCGACACCCACACGACGGCCAGCACCAGGAGCGCCAACCCGGCCGCGAGCCGCGCGTACGACGCCCAGCCGCCGTCGCCGAGGACGATCCGCGCCGGGTCGATCCGGCCGCCGGTGTCGATCCAGCGCTCCCGCTGCGCCTCGTCGGCCTGGCGCCACAGGAGCGCCACGCCGGCCACGCCGAGGAAGACCGGCCAGATCAGCGCCCCCGCGCCGAACAGCCCCTGCACCACCAGCACCAGGCCGATGCCGAAGGCGCCGAGCGCGAACAGCGGGCCGACGTCGCCGAGCCGGCGGGCGGGCCCCGGGCGGCGCCCGCCCCGGCTCGCGCTCTCCAGGCCGGGGGCGTCGGGCGCGAAGACCGGGCCCGCGGGCAGCATCAGCCACAGGCCGGCGTACAGGGCGATCCCGATCCCGCCGAGCACCGCTCCCGCCACGAACCCGGCCCGCACCCAGATCACCGGCAGTCCGAGGTGCTCGGCGAGGCCGGCGGCGACACCGCCGAGCACGTGGTTGTCGAGGTCGCGGTAGGCGCGGCGGTACTCGGCCGGGGGCGGCACCACGGGGGCCTGGCCGTCGGGCGCGCCGGGACCGACCGGGACGGACGGTCCGGTCTCCTCGGCGGCGGGCGGCGCTGTGCTCATGATGTCGTCCATCGTCACACAGCCGTCGGTCGCCGAGCAGCGGGATCATCCCTGGTCGAACCCTGATTCCGGCCTCGGGGTCACCCCGCGCCACCGACCTCAGGATCAGGGTGCTCCCCGATGGTGCGACGCCCCGGTTCCCGCGAGGCTGGACCCATGACCGCACCACCGCCGCCACCCGGCCCCGGCCAGGGCCCGCGCGTCTCCACCGAGGAGATGCGCGATCTCGGCCGGCTGCGCCGCAGCACCACCAACCGCAAGATCGCCGGCGTCGCCGGCGGCATCGCGCGCCACTTCGACATCGACCCCGTCATCGTCCGGGTCGCGTTCGTGGTGCTGGTCTTCTTCGGCGGTGGCGGTCTCCTGCTGTACGCCGCCTGCTGGCTGCTGGTGCCCCAGGACGACGGCAGCGAGGCGCCGGTGCGACTCGACGAGCGCACCCGGGTGATCGCGCTGCTGGTGGTCGGCGTGATCGTCGCGCTGACGGTGGTCGGCGACACGCTCGGCGGCTGGCACTTCCCGTGGCAGCTGGCCGTCGTCGGCCTGATCGTCGTGGCGGTCCTGGCCCGTGTGCAGCGCAACCGGCAGCACCCCGGGTGGGGCCCGCCGCCCGGTCGCCCGGGCGGACCCGGGTGGGTGCCGCCCGGCACGCCGACCGGCACCACGACCGGCGCCCCGACCAGCGCCCCGACCAGAGCCCCGGCGGGCAGCGACGCGAGCGGCGCCGACACGCGGCCGAGCGGTGCCGCGGCTCCTGGGACCTCCTACGTCGGCTACGAGCCGCCGGCGACTCCCCCGCCGCCCCCGGGCACCGCCGGGACCGAGTGGGAGCAGCAGTGGGCCCAGCACTGGGAGCGGCACCAGCACCGCCAGGCCGAGATGATGCAGCGCCAGCAGCAGCGCCACTGGGAGCGCCGGGTGCGGCACGACCAGCGCCGCTGGGACCGGCGCCAGCGGGCGGGTCGGCGCCGCGGGCCGATCCTGTTCGGCTACGCGCTGGTCCTGGCCCTGCTCGCGACCGGCACCCTGGCCACGCTCCAGCTGGCCGGCGTCGACGTCGCGCCGTCGGCGTACCCGGCCGCGGTGATGGCGACCTGCGGCCTGATGCTGCTGGTCGGCGCCTTCTGGGGGCGCGGCGGCGGGCTGATCGCGGTCGGCCTGGTCGCGGCGCTGGCGACCGCCGCGCTCGCGATGGCGGAGCCGGTCTACGCCGACCGCTGGGCCGGCCAGATCAGGTCGACGCCGCAGTCGGCGGCGACGGTGCAGGACGAGTACTCGCTCGGCGCGGGCGAGATCCTGCTCGACCTCACGGAGATCGACGACCTCGAGGAGCTCGACGGGCGCACCCTCGCGCTGGACGTCCGGCTCGGCCACATCCTGGTGACCGTCCCCGAGGACGGGCTGGACGTGCGGGTCAACGCGCAGATCGACGGTGGCGGCCAGACCGTCCTGTTCGGCGACACCCGGGACGCCTCCAACATCGCCGACCACGACGGCGGCGAGGACGTGCCGGAGCTGACCATCGAGGCCGACATGCTGTTCGGCGAGATCGAGTTCGAGACCGCGGGGAGCCAGTGATGAGCACGCACGAACCCGGCGACACCGCCGAGGGCATCCGCCACGAGGAGACGGGCGGCCTCCCGCCCACCGACGCCGACGCGCGGCCGGGCGGTCGGTCGGGCCGGCACCCGGTCAACGTCGTCCACCTGGTGATGGGCGTGGCCCTGCTCGGGCTGACCGCGGTCTGGGCGCTGCTGGTCAGCGGTACGGCGGAGCCCGAGGACGCCCACTGGCTGCTGCCGACGCCGTGGCTGGTGGCGGGCGCGGTCGGGCTGGTGGCCACGCTGCTGCGCAGCCGCTCGGCACGACAGGACCCCTGAGGCGCGAGTCGGCACAAACTCGCACCGAGAAGCGCCGAGTCGGCAGGGACTGACGGTCACTTTCTGCCGACTCGGCGTTCTCGTGCGTGGGTCGTGTGCCTGAGCACCCGCTATGCCGGGCTCTCGGGCACACGACCCGGCCCAGGCGACCCGGCCCTGGCGACCCGGCCCAGGCGACCCGGCTCAGGGGGACCCGGCTCTGGCGACCCGGCTCAGGCGACCCGGCCCTGGCGACCCGGCCCAGGCGACCCGGCTAGTGCGCGGCGCCGAGGCCGGTGATCCGGAGGCCGGAGTGCGCCTTGTACTTGCGGTTGATCGAGATCAGCACGGCGGTGAAGGGCTCGAGCTGGCGGGCCAGGCGGAGCTTGCCGCCGTCGATGCCGACGTTGCCGGTGACGGAGGCGGCGAGCTCCATGGCGACCTGCTTGGCCTCCACGACGTCGCCGACGACGATCACGTCCTCGTCGAGGAACTCGTCCTCGGCCCACAGGCCGACGGCGGAGACGTTGTGGAAGGCGCCGACGACGGTCGCCTCGGGCGCGAGCTCCTGGGCGGACTCGGCCGCGGAGCCCTCGCCGCCGTTGATGACGCGACCGTGCGCGCCGCGCTTGTCGAAGGCGAGCGGGTTGACGCAGGAGATGACGGTCTTGCCCGCCAGCGGCAGCGAGGCGACGAGCTCGTCGTGGCCGTCGTACGGGACGGCGAGGAGCACGACGTCGCACTCGGCGACGGCGTCGGCGTTGGCCGCGCCGGTCACCGCGCCGGCACCCTCCCCGAGCCGGCCGCGCACCTCCTCGGCGACGACCTCGGCCTTCTCCGCCGCGCGGGAGCCGATGACGACGTCGTGGCCGCCCTTCGCGAAGCGGTAGCCCAGGCCCTTGCCCTGCGGTCCGGTTCCGCCGATCACGGCGACGCGGTAGTTCGTCATCTGGTCCTCACTCACATCGGGGGGTACGTCGGTTGTCCTTGCTCGGCAACGTAGCGGCCCGGCCCTGATGGCCGGTCGGCGGCTCCGGACGACCCGGTCGGACCGATGAACTGTGCCAGTACCGTTGCAATCGTGACAGTAATGCTGTCACGATTGCCCTCGGGGGTGACGTCCGTCATGCGGGCGTGCCCCCGCACGACGTGAGCGAACCGAAGGGACCCAGATGAAGCTGTCCATGCCGCTGGTCTACGCCGGCAACCCCCGCGAGTCGGCCGACCAGGTGGTCGCGCTGGAGAAGGCGGGCCTCGACACGATCTGGGTGGCGGAGCCGTACGGCTTCGACGCCCCGACCCTGATGGGCTACCTGGCCGCGAAGACCGAGACGGTCGAGATCGGCGCCGGCATCCTCAACGTCTACTCGCGCACCCCGGGCGCGCTGCTGCAGACCGCCGCCGGCCTGGACAACGTCTCCGGCGGGCGCGCGGTGCTCGGCCTCGGCGCGTCGGGGCCGCAGGTGATCGAGGGCTTCCACGGCCTGCCCTACGACCGCCCGCTCACCCGCACCCGCGAGGTCATCGAGCTCCTCCGGATGGGCCTGCGCCGCGAGCCGCTCGACCTCCAGGGCAAGACCGTCCAGGTGCCGCTGCCCGCAGGGCAGGGCCTCGGCCTGGGCAAGCCGCTCAAGCTGCTCAACAAGCCCGAGCGCGCCGACCTGCCGATCTGGGTCGCCGCCCTGGGAGACAAGAATGTCGCGATGACCGCCGAGGTCGCCGACGGCTGGCTGCCGTTCCTGGTCTACCCGGAGAAGGCCGGCGAGGTCTGGGGCGACGCCCTGGCCCGCGGCGCCGCGAAGCGCTCCGCCGACCTCAAGCCGCTGGAGATCTGCGCCGGCGGCATGGTCGCGATCGGCGAGGGCCCCGAGACCAAGGCGCTGCTCGACTTCATGCGCCCCATGTACGCCCTGTACGTCGGCGGCATGGGCGCCCGCGACAAGAACTTCTACAACCAGCTGGCCTGCGAGTACGGCTTCGAGAAGGAGGCCAAGGAGATCCAGGACCTCTACCTCTCCGGCAAGAAGAAGGAGGCCGAGGCCCTCGTCCCGCTCGAGTGGCTCGAGGCCGGCAACCTGGTCGGCCCCGCCTCCTACGTCCAGGAGCGGATCGCGGCCTTCCGCGAGGCCGGCGTCACCAACCTGTCCGTGGCCCCGGCGGTCGACCACGCCGCCACCATCGCCCAGATCAAGGAGTGGGTTTCCTGATGATTGCCCCGCAGAACTCCATCTACGAGACCGAGCACGAGGACTTCCGGCGTACCGTCCGGGCGTTCCTGGAGCGTGAGGCGGTCCCGCACACCGAGCAGTGGATGAGGGACGGCGTCGTCGACCGCGCCGTCTGGACCAAGGCCGGCGAGGCCGGCCTGCTCGGCTTCGAGATCCCCGAGGAGTACGACGGCCCCGGGATCAAGGACTTCCGCTACAACCTGATCATCTCCGAGGAGATGTCGCGCCTCGGCGTGAGCGGCCCCGGCTTCACCCTGCACAACGACGTGGTGGCGCCCTACATGGTCAACCTGACCAACGAGGAGCAGAAGCGGCGCTGGCTGCCGGGGATGGTCTCCGGCGAGCTCATCACCGCGATCGCGATGACCGAGCCGGGCGCCGGCTCCGACCTCCAGGGCATCCGCACCTCGGCGGTCGACAAGGGCGATCACTACATCCTCAACGGGTCGAAGACGTTCATCACCAACGGCATCCTCTCCGACCTGGTGGTCGTGGTGTGCCGGACCAACCCCGACGCGGGCCACAAGGGGATCAGCCTGCTGGTCGTCGAGCGCGGGATGGAGGGCTTCACCCGCGGCCGCAACCTCGACAAGCTGGGCCTCAAGGCGCAGGACACGGCCGAGCTCAACTTCGACAACGTCGTGGTGCCGAAGGCCAACCTGCTCGGCGAGGAGGGCGAGGGCTTCATCTACCTGATGCAGAACCTGCCGCAGGAGCGGATCAGCATCGCGGGCACCGCCGTCTCGGTGATGGAGGCCGTGCTCGACCAGACCCTCGACTACGTCAAGACCCGCGAGGCGTTCGGCAAGCCGATCGGCAAGTTCCAGAACACCCGCTTCGTGCTCGCCGAGATGGCCACCGAGGCCTACGTCGCCCGCACCTTCGTCAACCACTGCGTCGAGCGCCTCAACGACGGCTCGGCCGACGCCGTGCTGGCGTCGATGGCGAAGTGGTGGACCACCGAGCTGCAGAAGAAGCTCGTGGACGCCGGCCTGCAGATGCACGGCGGCTACGGCTACATGATGGAGTACCCCATCGCGCAGGCCTACGCGGACACCCGGATCCAGACGATCTACGGCGGCACGACCGAGATCCAGAAGGAGATCATCGGCCGCTCGCTCGGGCTCTGACCCGAATTCGGTAGACCCGCCCGGGTGGCGGCGGAAAGGCCGGGACCCTCCCTACGATCGGAGCATGTCCGGCCCCTATCCGCCGCCGCCCGGCGCCGGCGGCCCTCCGCCCTGGCAGGGCCCCGGCCCCCAGGGCACTCCGCCGCCCCCGCCCAGACCCGCGAACGGGTACGGCGGCTGGCCGCCGCAGGG
>NZ_JBEGDJ010000044.1:0-35054 GCF_040191335.1 Nocardioides sp. YIM 152588
GCGCGTGCCCGGAGATGGACTCCTCGACGTGGGCGTTGATCCTGCCGGTCTGGCGCCACTGCTGGATGAACTGCGTCTGCGAGCGCTTCATGATCCGCCCGGGTCCAGGCGGCCGGGCCGGTCGCCGTCGTGTGCACCGGCGGCAACGCGTCGGCCGACGAGATCGCGCGCCTCGCCGCCGCCTGAGCGTTGAGGTGGTTTCGAGGCTCGGCGCCGGGGCGCCTCGCACCTCAACCACCGGTGTGGCCGGTGGTTGAGGTGCGAGCGGAGCGAGCCGGTGCCGGTGGTTGAGGTGCGAGCGGAGCGAGCCTCGAAACCACCGATCCCGCGACGCGGGTGAGACGACGGCGACGTACGCCGCCCGGCGAGTCGCCACTGCTGTGGCGGGTGTGACTGGTGATATTGGTCCACTGCGCCCTTCCCCAGCAGGAGACACCACCGCATGTCCGAACGCACCGCCGCGTCATCCGCGTCGCCCGACGGCACCGCAGCCGACGGCGTCGCGGACCGTGCCGCGCGGGTCAGGTTCCGCCGCGCGATCACCCTGATGGGCTTCACGCTGATCGCGCCGGGCTCGGCGCAGTTGATCGCCGGCAACCGCCGCGTCGGCCGGATCGCGCTGCGGATCTGGGCCGTCCTGTGGCTGGCCGGCCTGCTGATGCTGGTGATCAGCCTCCTCGACCACAAGCTCGCGCTGCGGCTGGCGTTCAACAGCGACCTCCTGCTGCTGCTGCGCCTCGGCCTCTTCGCCGGCGCCATCGGCTGGGCCGCGCTCTTCATGGACGCCTGGCGGATCGGTCAGCCGCTCTCGCTGCGGATGCCGCACCGGCGCGCCGCGGTCGGCGTCAACGGGCTGCTCTGCTTCGGCGTCGCGGGCAGCCTGCTCTTCGGCGCCCACCTGGTCGGCGTCCAGCGCGACCTCGCCATCGCCCTCTTCGGCGACGGCCAGGTCACCGACGCCCACCACGGCCGCTACAACGTCCTGCTGCTCGGCGGCGACTCCGGCGCCGGCCGGTGGGGCCTGCGGCCGGACTCGATGACCGTCGCCTCCATCGACGAGGTGACCGGCAAGACCGTGCTGATCGGCCTGCCCCGCAACATGGAGAACTTCCCGTTCCGCGAGGGCTCGGTGATGGCCGAGCAGTTCCCCGACGGCTTCGACTGCGACGGTTGCTACCTCAACGGCGTGAGCACCTGGGCCGGCGACCACCCCGACCTGTTCGGCGACTCCGATGACCCCGGGGTGGACGCCACGATCATGGCGATCGAGGGCGTCACCGGCCTGAGCATCAACTACTGGGCGATGGTCAACCTCGACGGCTTCCGCGAGCTGGTCAACGCGATCGGCGGCGTGACCCTCAACATCCGCCAGCCGATCCCGGTCGGTGGCCTCGGCAGCGACGTCACCGGCTACATCCAGCCGGGTGTCCGCAAGCTCACCGGCTACGAGACGCTCTGGTACGCCCGGGCCCGCGAGGGCTCCGACGACTACTCCCGGATGGCCCGGCAGAAGTGCGTGCTCAACGCGTTCCTGCACCAGGTCAGCCCGGAGGCGGCGCTGACCAACTTCGAGGCCCTGGCCAAGGCGGCGACCGGAGTGTTCTCCACGAACCTGCCCTCCTCCGAGGTCGGCACCTTCCTCGAGCTGGCGCTCAAGGCGCGCAGCCAGAAGGTCGCCACGGTCTCCCTGGTCCCGCCCCGGATCAACACCGCCGACCCCGACATCGACCTCGTCCGATCCATGGTCTCCGACGCCATCGAGCGCTCCGAGGGGACCGCGCCGGCGCCCACGACCAAGAAGAACAAGAAGAAGGTCGACCAGCCGGTCACCGGCGGCTCGCTCGGCACCCGGGACACCGGCTACGCCGCCAACGAGTCCGACGACCTCGCCAGCGCCTGCTGAGAGCGCGAGTCGGCACAAACTGACGGCTCTGCCCCGCGAGTCGGCAGAAAGTTTCTGCCGACTCGCGCCCAGCGGGCCGTGCCGGACCGTAAGTTTGTGCCGACTCGCGCGGTCAGGGCAGGGGGGAGGCGGCGAGGGAGGCGACGACGCCGTCGTACACCTCGCGGGAGCCGGCGGCGACGAGCCCGCCCAGGTGGGTCTGCGGGTGCCAGGCGCCGCCGTCGTGCAGGCCGACGTGGCCGCCCGCCTCGGTGAGGATCAGGCCGCCGGGCAGGTGGTCCCAGGGCATGCTGCGGTTGTAGAGCAGCGCGCTGGCGTCGCCCGCGATCACGTGCGGGTAGTCGACGCCGCAGCACGCCCAGGAGATCTCCAGCTCGCCCAGCCCGGCCAGCTCGCGGCCGCGCCACGCCCAGCGGGCGGTGCGGTAGGAGGCGTCCCCGGGGTCGGCGACGACCAGCCGCTCGCCGTTCAGCGTCGCCCCGGCGCCGCGCTCGGCGACGTACGCCGCCTCGTGCTGCGGCTGCCAGATCCAGCCGCGGACGACCTCGCCGCCGCGCACCTCGGCGACCATCACCGCGTGGTCGGGGGAGCCGTGGACGAAGTTCTTGGTGCCGTCGACCGGGTCGACGGTGAACGCGTGCTCGGCGGCCGCGAACGCGGTCAGCAGGCCGGGATCGGCGGCCATCGCCTCCTCGCCGAGCACCAGCGCGTCCGGGTACGCCGCCCGCAGGGCGTCGGTGATCCGCACCTCGGACTCGTGGTCGGCGACCGTGACCAGGTCGCCCGGGTTCTTCTCGCTGACCTGGTGGTCGGCGAGCGTCCGGAACCGGGGGTTGATCACCTCGGCCGCGACGTCCTGGAGGAGCTCGAGCACGGCGTCGGTGTCCACGCGGCCACCGTAGCCGAACCGAATCCGCCCCGAACGCCAGGCCGGGGGTGACCGAGAAGTAGGGTGTGCGCCGTGCGCGTGCAGGCCGTGGTGGTGACCTTCAACCGGCTCACCCTCCTCCAGCGCCTCGTCGAGCGGCTGCGCGCCACGGACGGGCTGGACCGGATCCTCGTGGTCGACAACGCCTCGACCGACGGGACCGGCGCCTGGCTGCGCGAGGCCGGCGTGGAGCACCGCACGCTGGAGCGCAACACCGGGGGAGCCGGCGGCTTCCACGAGGGCGTGGCCTGGGCGATGGCCGAGGGCGCGGACCTGGTCTGGCTGATGGACGACGACGGCCTGCCCGCCCCGGACTGCCTGTCCCTGCTCCTGGAGCGTGTCGAGCGCGACGGCCTGGAGTTCTGCGGCCCGGCGGTGGTCGCCGAGCAGGACCCCGAGCGGCTCTGCTTCCCGATCCGGCTGCCGGGCGGCACCCGGGTGGTGCACGCCATGGCCGACGTCGAGGCGGCGGGGGCGCGGGGCGGCGGGCTGATCGACGGCGTCGTGATCCCGTTCAACGGCGTGCTGGTCACCCGCGACCTGGTCGAGCGGATCGGGACGCCGCGCGCCGAGTTCTTCATCTGGGGCGACGACGTGGAGTACCTGTGGCGCGCCGAGCGCGCCGGCGCCCGCATCGCGACGGTGGTCGGGGCGCGGTTCTCCCACCCGGCCACCGACGACCTCGGCACGCCGATGATGTTCGGGCGCACCACCTACAACCACACCGCCAGCGACCTCAAGCACTACTGCATGGCCCGCAACAACGTGCTCAACCTGCGCGACTACCGCGGGTGGGTCCACGTGCTGCTGTTCTGGGTGAAGACGCTCTGGTTCTACCTGTTCACCCGCCCCGACCCGGCCCGGATCGTGCTCAGCGCCCGCGCCGGCGCCGCCGGGCTGCGCGGGGACTTCTCCGGCCACGAGCGGTACCTGTCGTGACCCCTGCCGAGCACACCGCCGAGCACACCGCCGAGCACACCGCCGAGCCTGCGCCCGGCCGCGAGCGCGTCGCGGTCGTCGTGGTCACCTTCAACCGCGCCGACCTGCTGACCGGGATGCTGGCCGGCCTGGCCGGCCTGGAGCGCCCGGCGGACGCCGTGTTCGTGGTCGACAACGCCAGCACCGACCACACCCGCGCGGTGCTCGAGGCCTGCACGCTCCCCGGGCTGGTGCCGATCCACGCGGAGGAGAACCTCGGCGGCGCGGGCGGCTTCCACCTCGGCCTGCGCACGGCCTTCGACGAGGGCTACGACGTGATGTGGCTGATGGACGACGACGTCGTCCCCGCGCCCGACTGCCTGACCCGGCTGCTGGAGGCCGAGGGCGACTGCCTGGTCGCGGTCCGCGAGGACCTCTCCGGCGCGCTGGTGGAGAAGGCGGCGACGCGGTTCGACCTGCGCAACCCGCTCTCGGTGCGCCCGAAGACCGCGAGCGTGGAGACGACGTTCGGCGAGCGGGCCGCGATGCCGGCGACCGTCCCGGTGGAGAACGCGGCCTTCGAGGGGTTCCTGGTCCGGCGCGAGGTGGTGGCGCGGATCGGCTTCCCGGACCCGTCGTACTTCATCTTCTACGACGACGTGGACTACGTCGTCCGCGCCCGCCGCGCCGGCTTCACCGTCAACGCCGTCCGGGACGCGGTGCTGGTGCGCCAGCTCGACTTCAACCAGCAGCACGACCTGGCGGGCTGGAAGGGGTACTTCATGTACCGCAACCTGTTCGCGGTCCACTTCCGGTACGGCGAGAACGCGCTGGTGCGCGCGAAGCCGTGGCTGATCGCGGGCGCCGTCGTGGCGCTCAGCCCGCTGCGCGGCGGCCGCGCCGAGGCGCGCAACGTCAGTCGAGCGTTGAGGGACGCGCGTCGGATGCGCCGACCGGATCCAGCGGCCCTGCCGCCTGCTCGGGCCTGACCAGGCGCACGCGCCAGCCGACCCGGTTCCCGGTGGCGACGCCGGCCAGCCAGACGGCGAACGAGCCGAGCGCGACCCCGCCGACCACGTCGGCGGCGAAGTGCCACCCGAGGTAGACGGTGGAGAGCACCGTCAGCGCCAGGAAGACCCAGGCGCTGATCTCGACCCAGCGGGGCACCGCGACCAGGCGCGCGATCAGGCAGATGGTGACCATGATCCCCACGTGCAGCGAGGCGAAGGCGGCGATGGTCTGCAGCGCGTCGGCGCCCCGCGGGTCGGCCAGCACGGCGACGCGGTCGTCCCACATCCCCTCCTGGAGCCGGGTCACGTAGGTCCGCGGCAGCTCGTCGAACATGCCGGGGTCGGAGTAGATCGGGCCGACGGTCGGCACCAGCAGGTAGAGCAGCGCGCCGAGCACCCAGTCCACGGCCAGCGCCGTGACGAACCAGGCGCCGGCGGTGGTCTGGCGGGTCCAGACCAGCGCGATCGCGATCGAGACGGGGACCAGCGCGATCCACGCGACGTAGACGAAGGAGAGGAGGTGGGCCGCGAAGCCGGTGCCGAACCAGGCGTGCATGACCGCCGCGGGGTCGTGGCCCGCGAAGAGGAACCGGTCGATCTGGGCCAGGGTCGCGTCCCACTCCCGCGGGTTGACGAACGGCGCCATCGACTTCACGTTGCGGAAGGTCGCGTAGCAGAGGTACCAGGCGAGCAGCCCGTTGAGCGCGAACCACCAGTGCGAGGCAGGCCAGCGCTCGCCGACCACCTCGCCGAGCAGTCCGCGGAGCGCGCGCGGGCGCCAGGAGCGGCGTACCCGCGCGCGGTGCGCGACGCGCGGCACGATGTCGAGCGCGATCGCCGCCAGGACGATGAGCGGGAACTGGATGTAGCCGGGCATGACGTCGTCGGGGTCGCGGATCGGCAGGTCCTGCACCGCCGCGATCAGCACCATCAGGGCGGCCATGAGCAGGCCGCATGCCCAGGCCAGGCCGAACTGCCGTGCCGCGCGCACGAAGCCGTACCTGGTGTTCACCTGGCCAAGACTAGAGGGACAACGACCCGCCGCGCGTGCGTGGGCACACGGCGAAGCCCGGATCGCCCGCCGGGGCGGCTAGAATCGCCCGTCGTGTCGACCCCCCAAGAGCTTCCCGACCTGTTGATCGTCGGTTCGGGCCTGTTCGGCCTGACCATCGCCGAGCGGTGCGCCACCGAGCTCGGCCTGCGCGTCCTCATCCTCGAGCGCCGCGAGCACCTCGGCGGCAACGCCTACTCGGAGGTGAACGAGGAGACCGGCGTCGAGGTCCACAAGTACGGCGCCCACCTGTTCCACACCTCCAACGAGCGCGTGTGGGAGTACGTGAACCGGTTCACGTCGTTCACCGACTACCGGCACCGCGTCTTCGCGAAGTACCAGGGCCAGGTGTACTCGTTCCCGATGAACCTGGGCCTCATCAACCAGTTCTTCGGCAAGTCCCACACGCCGGACGAGGCCCGCGCGCTGATCGCGGAGCAGTCCAGCGAGATCGCCACCGCGGACGCCACGAACCTCGAGGAGAAGGCGATCAGCCTGATCGGCCGCCCGCTCTACGAGGCGTTCGTGAAGGGCTACACCGCCAAGCAGTGGCAGACGGACCCGAAGGAGCTGAGCGCGGACATCATCACCCGCCTCCCCGTCCGCTACACCTTCGACAACCGCTACTTCGCCGACAAGTACGAGGGCCTGCCCGTCGACGGCTACACCGCGTGGCTGAGCCGGATGGCCGACCACCCGAACATCGAGGTCCGCACCGGCGTGGACTTCTTCGACGTGGCCGACGACTACAAGGGCAAGGTCCCGATCGTCTACACCGGCCCGGTCGACGAGTACTTCGACAACGCCGAGGGCCGGCTCTCCTGGCGCACCGTGGACCTGGAGGAGAGCGTCGTCGACGTCGACGACTACCAGGGCACGTCGGTGGTGAACGCCAACGACCAGGAGGTCCCCTTCACCCGGGTGCTGGAGTTCAAGCACTTCCACCCCGAGCGCGTGAAGACCCACATCCCGGGCAAGACGATCATCGTCCACGAGTACAGCCGTTTCGCCGAGGACGACGACGAGCCGTACTACCCGATCAACACCGCCGAGGACCGGGCCAAGCTGCTCAAGTACCGTGAGCGTGCGAAGGCCGAGCCGATGGTGCTCTTCGGAGGCCGCCTCGGCACCTACAAGTACCTCGACATGCACATGGCCATCGGGTCGGCGCTGTCGATGTTCGACAACAAGCTCGTGCCGCACTTCCGTGACGGCGCGCCGCTGGAGAGCGGGGGAGTGGACGCATGACCGTCACCGAGACCACGACCGGGACCACCACGGGCGCCGAGGAGGCGACCACCCGGGTCCGGCTGATGCGGCAGATCATGCCGACGGACCGCGACACCGACGTGATCCAGCTCTACGTCGACCCGGAGCCGGCCACGCTGGACGCCGACAAGTTCGACCTGGGCACGAGCCGGGCCGCGCACGAGGCGAACGCCATCGCCTCCCGCATGCAGAGCGCGACGCGGCGCAACCGCATCGTGCACCCGGACCAGATCCTGTCGCGGACCGCCTTCAAGGTCCCCCAGGGCGAGACCATGTCCTTCGGCAGCTACTTCAACGCCTTCCCGGCCTCCTACTGGCGCCGGCACACCATCGTCAGCGCGATCCAGCTGACGGTGAGGGTCGAGGGCGCCGGTGCGAGCGTGATCGTCTACCGCTCCATGGCCAACGGCCGCTCCCAGCGCGTGGACTCCGCCACCGTGGAGGGGAGCGGCGGCGAGTTCACCTTCGACCTCTCCCTCAAGCCGTTCACCGACGGCGGCTGGTACTGGTACGACGTCATCGCCGCCGACGAGGACGCGGTGGTCCGCTCCGCGGAGTGGACCGCCGAGGTCCCGGTCGAGCAGGCGCCCACGGGCACCGTGACCATCGGCATCACCACGATGAACCGGCAGGACTTCTGCGCCAAGCTGCTCCAGCAGCTCGGCGACGCCGACGAGCTCGACGGCTGCGTCGACGAGGTCGTGGTGATGGAGCAGGGCACCCAGCTGGTCACCGACTCCGAGTACTTCCCGGCCGCCGCCAAGGCGCTGGGCGACCGCCTCCGGGTGATCGAGCAGGGCAACATCGGCGGCTCCGGCGGCTTCGCCCGGGCCCAGTACGAGGGCCTCAAGTCCGGCCGCTCGACGTACGTGATGATGCTCGACGACGACGTGGAGTGCGAGACCGAGGGCATCGTCCGCGCCCAGGTGTTCGGCGACCTGTGCCGCAAGACCACCATCGTGGGCGGCCACATGTTCAGCATCTACCAGAAGACGCAGCTGCACAGCTTCGGCGAGAAGGTGGCGCCGTACACCTTCTGGTGGGGCTCGGCCCCCGGCGTCTTCCCCGGCTGGGACCTCTCCGAGCGCAACCTGCGCTCGACCCGGTGGCTGCACGCCCGCATCGACGTGGACTACAACGGCTGGTTCATGTGCCTGATCCCGACCGAGGTGCTGCGCGAGATCGGCCTGTCGCTGCCGCTGTTCATCAAGTGGGACGACTCCGAGTACGGCCTGCGCGCCAAGGAGGCCGGCTTCCCGACGGTGACGTTCCCCGGTGCCGCGGTCTGGCACGTCCCGTGGACCGACAAGAACGACGCGCTCGACTGGCAGTCCTACTTCCACGTCCGCAACCGGTTCATCGCGGCGCTGCTGCACTCGAAGTACCCGCGCGGCGGCCGGATGGTGCAGGAGAGCTTCAACCACCAGATCAAGCACATGGTGTCGATGCAGTACTCCACCGTGGAGCTGCGGCACAAGGCGCTGATGGACGTGCTGGCCGGCCCCGGCCGCCTGCACGAGGTGCTGGGCACCACGCTGCCGGAGTTGAAGTCCCTGGTGAAGGGCTTCGACGACGCCACCTACCTCAGCGACCCCTCCGGCCTGCCGGAGGTACGCCGCCACAAGCTGCCGCGCAAGGGCCGCGAGCCCTCGCCCATCATCTCCGGACGAGCCGCGACGCTGCAGGCGCTGATCCAGCCGATCCGCCAGCTGCGCAAGCCGCGCGAGGACGCCCAGGAGTTCCCGGAGGCCGAGATCATGGCCCAGGACGCCCGGTGGCACAAGATCGCCCGGTACGACTCGGCCCTGGTCTCCCTGCCCGACGGCTCGGCCGCCGCCTTCTACCGGCGCGACCGCGGTCGCTTCGTGGACCTGATGAAGCGCACGGTCGACATCCACCGGCAGCTCGCGCTGCACTGGGACGAGCTCGCTGAGCAGTACCGCGCCGCGCTGGAGGACCTGACCTCCCCGGAGACGTGGGAGAAGACGTTCGAGCCGTGGCTCGACGACGCCCCCGCGGAGGACGTGGATGGCTGAGACCGCCATCGAAGGGCCGGCGCACGAGGCGCCGGCCCACCGGGACCTGAGCGACGTGCCGCTGACGCCTCCGACGGCGAACAACGGCCTGCTCGCGGTCTTCCGGCGGCGCTACCTGCTCAAGCTGCTGGTGCGCCGCGAGATCAGCGCGCGCTACCAGGGCTCGTTCCTGGGGTTGTTGTGGTCCTACATCAACCCGCTGGCGCAGTTCTTCGTGTACTGGTTCGTGATCGGCAAGATCCTCGAGCTGCACAAGGAGGTGCCGAACTTCGCGATCCACATCTTCGCGGGCCTGGTCGTCGTGCACTTCTTCGCCGAGACCTTCGGCGCGGGGACCCGCTCGATCGTGCGCAACAAGTCGATCGTGGTGAAGATGCCGATGCCACGGGAGATGTTCCCGGTGGCGACGATGCTGGTCTCGCTCTACCACGTCGTGCCGCAGATGGTGATCCTGATCATCGCCTGCCTGGCCTACGGCTGGACGCCGGACCCGGTCGGGATGGCGGCCGCCGTCATCGCGCTGGTGATGATCATGCTGCTCGGCACCGCCGTGGCGCTCGTCTTCAGCGTGGCGAACGTGTTCTTCCGCGACTTCGGCAACATCGTCAGCGTGCTGCTGCTCTTCGTCCGCTTCGGCGTGCCGATGATCTACTCCTACGAGATGGTCGACCAGCGCCTGGGCCCGGCCATCGGCCAGTTCTACCTGTTCAACCCGCTGGCCGACGCGGTGCTGCTGTTCCAGCGCGCGTTCTGGGTCGGCACCACCGACGACCCGGAGGCGCTGATCGCCACGGGCATGCCGGACAACCTGATCCTGATCGGCCTGGCGTGCGTGGTGGCGAGCGCGGTGCTGCTGGTCGTGGCGCAGCTGATCTTCTCCCGGCTGGAGAACAAGATCCCGGAGCGTTTGTGATGACGACCTCGATCCAGTGCACCAACGTGACGAAGACCTTCACGCTGCGCTACCACCGCACGTTCAAGGAGATCACCGTCGCGCTGGCCCGCGGCCAGAAGACCTCGGACACCTTCCAGGCCGTCGACGATGTCTCGTTCACGGTGGAGCAGGGCGAGTCGATCGGCCTGATGGGTCTCAACGGCTCGGGCAAGTCGACGCTGCTGAAGATGATCAGCGGCGTCATGCGGCCCGACTCGGGCGAGGTGCTCCGGCGCGGCCGGATCGCGGGCCTGATCGCCACCGGCGCCGGGTTCCACCCGCAGCTGACCGGTCGGGAGAACCTGATCCTCAACGCGGCGATCCTGGGCATGTCCGAGCGCGAGACGATGCGCAAGTTCGACGAGATCGTCGAGTTCTCCGGCCTGGAGAAGAAGCTCGAGACCCAGGTCGGCCACTACTCCTCGGGTCAGAGCGCGCGCCTCGGCTTCTCCGTCGCCATCCACGTCGACTCCGACATCTTCCTCGCCGACGAGGCGCTCGCCGTGGGCGACCGGCCGTTCCGGCGCAAGTGCATGGCGAAGATGCAGGAGGTCCGCGACGGCGGCCGCACCCTCTTCTACGTCAGCCACTCCAGCGGCTCGGTGCGGAAGATGTGCGACCGGGTGATCGTGCTCGAGGAGGGCCGGGTCGGCTTCGACGGCCCGACCGACGCCGGGCTGAAGTACCTCAAGTACGACGACGACCTCGTCGACGAGGAAGAGGACGAGGGGCTGGGCGACGACATCTGATCGTCGCCCCGGCGGTCAGCCCGACCGCCCCTGCGCCCGCCGGCCCCG
This sequence comes from Nocardioides sp. YIM 152588, assembly GCF_040191335.1. NCBI lineage: Bacteria > Bacillati > Actinomycetota > Actinomycetes > Propionibacteriales > Nocardioidaceae > Nocardioides > Nocardioides sp. YIM 152588. The sequence goes on from NZ_JBEGDJ010000044.1 coordinate 10,847, forward strand.
GCGCTGGCCCGGGCCGGGCCCGTTGCCGGACCGGTCCTCCTGCGGCGGCGACGGGTGGAACCGTGCCTTCGGCAGCGCGGCGACCTCGGCGATCGCGGCCGCGAACCGGGCGCGCTCGGCGTCGGTGAGCGCTGCCGGCCGGTGCGTCCCGGCGGCCGGGTCGACCTCGACCAGCAGGCCGAGCTCGGCGAGCGTGTCCACGTCGTCGACCCGGGTGCGCTCGTAGATGCGGGCCAGGTGGCGCTCGCGCACCTCGGCGGGCAGGTCCTTCGTCAGCAGCGCCCGCAGCGCCGCCCCGGTGGCCTCGCGGAGGGGGCGCAGGGTCGTCGACGGGCCGGAGGCCACCATCGCGGCCCACTTGCGGACGAACTCCTCGCCGGAGAACGACTCGTAGTGCAGCAGGCTCAGCCGCGGGTCGGCGTACGGCTCCAGGGGCCGGCCGGCGGCGTCGACGGGGCGGTGCAGGGAGAGCTGGGCCTCCGAGCGCGGCCGGACGCCGCTCTTGCCCTCGACGTGGCCGCGCAGGTAGGTGCCGTTGTGGGCGCGCTCGATCACACCGAGGGTGGCGAGCAGGTGGAGGTCGTCGTCGTCGAGCAGCTGCTTGAACAGGGTGGGGCGGCCCTCCGGGTGCATCTGGGCCACCGCCTCCAGCGGCCGCAGGTGCACCGCGTCGGCGGTCGCCGGGACCTCGGCCAGCGCCGCGCGGTCCAGCACGGCGACCTCGTCGCCGTCGATGTGGAAGAGCCACTCGGCGCGGTCGACGGAGCGCAGCGCGACCCGGACGGCGTTGGCGTTGATCCGCTGGCGGCGGTTCAGCCCGGGAGGCCGGCCGCCGCGCCACCAGTCGCCGTCGGTGGCGATCACGGTCACCTCGGGGCGCTCGGAGAGCCACGCGGCGACCTCCGGCTGTCCCTCGGCGGCGGGCGCGTCCAGCAGGACCACGAGGTGGTCCACGCCGTTGGCGAGGTTCGCGGTCACGAACTCCCGGACGTTGGCGAGGCTGTCCTTCAGCGTCGTGACGGTGACGGCGAGGCGCCCGTCCTGCGGGGTCGTCATCGGCCGCGCACCCAGCGGTAGACGCGCAGCGCCAGCCGCCCGGACCGGTGCGCCTCGAGCACCCGGACGGTCTTCACGCGCAGCGGGTGGCCGGGGTGCTCGTAGGCCTGCTCGAGCTCGTGCTCGGCGCCGGCGAGCGCCGCGCGGAGCCGCTCGACCTCGTGCCGCGCGGCCGCGGCCTCGGTGAGCAGGCTGCCGATCGCGTCCACCGCGGCGGCCGCCACCGCCGCCTCGTCGGGCTGGTCGGGGTCCGGCCACGACCGCACGGCCGGCGCGCCGTCCGTGCCGCTGGCGGTGTCCGGGGTGGCCGGGGTGTCCGAGGGGTCCGTCCCGCGCAGGTCGGCGAGGTCGCCGACCACGTCGTAGCCGCGCTTGTCGAGCTCGGCGGCCCACTGCTCCTCGCGCTCGTGCACCCAGCCGCGCAGGTCCGCCGGCAGCGAGAGCCGCGGGGAGCCGCGACGCTGCGACAGCGTCTGGTGGGCGAGCAGCTCGCGCACCAGGGGGCGGTAGTCCGGCGGCGGCAGCTGGGCGTTCATCGACCGGTTGATGCGGCGAACCAGCGCGGTCTCGGGCACGCCGAGCGACGGGTTGGAGCGGTCGTTGCCCAGGTCCAGCGCCAGGCCGCCGAGGCCGAAGGCCTCGGTGAAGCGCTGCCACAGCAGGCCGGGGTCGGAGCCCGGCGGCGGCACCGTGACCACGTGCACCCGCTCCGGGGGCAGGTCGGCGGCCCAGCGGTCCAGGATGTCGGGCAGCTCCTGGACGCCCCAGAACCACGAGGCGATGCGCGAGCGGCGCTCGGGGTCGGTGATCTGCTCGAGGAACTGCCGGTAGCCCAGCTCGGCGCGGTGCTTGACGTTCTCCTGCCACTCCGCGGGGATCTGGCGGGTCAGGTCGCGGGCCGAGACCAGCACGTGGATCTCGGCGCCCTCGTCGCGGCCGAGCGAGCGCAGCGCCCGGTCGACGTGGGCGCGGCCGGCGCGGGCCAGGATCTCGTGGCTGATCACCACGGTGCCGTCGGTGGTCTCCGCCGCCTCGCCGGCGAGCCGGTCCCAGGCGCCGACGGCCTCCTGCTCCAGGCCGCCCCAGGGCAGCTGCATGAGGTCGAGCGCCGCCAGGAAGTGGGCGTCGAAGCGGTCCGCCGGATAGGCGATCCCCGCCTCGCGCAGCAGCGGCCGGTTGTGGAACAGCACGTCCTGGAGGTACGACGTCCCGGTCTTCGGCGTCCCCACGTGGAGGAGGATCCGGCGGGTCACCAGGCACCGTCCTTCGGGTCGACAAGCAGGTCCAGGGCCAGGCCGAGAGCTGCTGCCGGCTCCGGCTCCCGGGAGGACCCGGTCGGGGCGACGGTCGGAACGAGCTGCTCGAGGGAGCCCAGCACAGGGTAGCCCGCGCGGGTCAGCGCCCGGGTCATCAGGTCGGCCTGGGCGGCCAGCGGGGGCAGCCAGCGCTCCGGCACCGTCAGCGGGTCGGCGGCCGCGCCCGGCCGCGCCGCCAGCAGCGGCACCAGGTGGTGCGCCAGCAGCCGCCGGCGCTCCGGGCCGGCGACCATCAGGCCCAGCGGGCGCCCGACCCGCCGGGTCAGCTCGACCGCGGCGACGCCGACACGTGGGGGAGGCGCCGGCCGGTCGCGGGCCGGCAGCAGGGACGGGTCCGTGACGATCACGGTGCGCGCGACGCCGTACCGCTCGGCGGCGGCGCGGGCGTGCGCGACCACGTCCAGCGCGGGCGGCAGCCTGTCGGCCGTGATCCGGTCGCGCAGCCACCCGTGCAGGTCCAGCCCCGCGCCGTCGAGGGCGCGGCCCGCCCACGCGTGCGCGGCCAGGGTGCCGAGGTCCCCGGCGAGCACGTACGCCGGACCCTCGCGGCGCGGCGGCCGCGCCCAGCGCGGGTCGTGCCGCGCGTACTCGATCGCCCAGGGGTCGCCCGCGTAGGCGGGGCCGGCACGCCACCGGGCCCGCCGGTCGCGGGGCTCGCGGCGCGCCGCGCGGGCGGCCAGGTCCTCGGCGATCATGCCCGCCGCCACCTTCAGGAGGTCCTCGGCGGGCAGGTCGGTGGGGTCCACCGGCGGGGGACCGAACGGGCTGGCGGCGCCGCCGCCGGCCAGCGGCAGGTCGCCGCGGCCGCGGTCCGTGCTGCCAGCGCGCAGCACCCGGTCGGCCAGCCCGGCCGGCAGCGGCCGGCCGTCCGCCGCCACGTTGAGGCGGCGCAGCAGCTCGAGCTGCTGGGCCCCCGGGAGGAAGGGCAGGCCCGGGGCCCCGGCCGGGGCGTCGGCGGCGGCCGAGTCGCGCCACGCCGGCCAGGGGGTGACGTCGCCGGCGCGGAGGGCGAGCGCCCACCCGAGGCCGGCGCGCGGCGCTGGGTCGTCGAGGGGTCCGCGGCTCAGTGGCGTGGGGCTGGGCACCGGGACAGGCTATTGTGTGCGCCGTCCGTCCGCCCTCTTGCAGGTCCGTTGTCCGCACCTTTGCAGGTCTGTCGAATAGCCGAGGTCAGGTGCCCGAGCGTCACGATCACGCCGTCGTCCTCCACATCGGAGCGATGAAGACGGGCACCACCTATCTCCAGGGCAAGGCCTACGCGAACGCGGAGGCGCTGCTCGACGGCGGCGTCGAGCTGGCCGGCGACGGCTGGGGCGAGCAGGTTTGGGCCGTCCAGGAGCTGCTCGGCATGGGCGCGCACGACCGGTTCGTGCGGGCCCGCAACAAGGGCGCCTGGGCGCGGGTCAGTGAGGGCATGCGCACCAGCGACCAGCCGGTCTCGCTGCTCTCGATGGAGTTCCTGGCGTTCGCCGACGCCCGGCAGGCGCAGCGCGTCGTCGACTCGCTGGCGGGGTGCGAGGTGCGCGTGGTGATCACCGTGCGCGACACGGCCTCGGTGGTGCCCGCGCTGTGGCAGACGACCGTCACCAGCGGCGGTACGACGACGTGGCCGCGGTTCCGCCAGATGGTCCGGCTCTCCGCCGCCGCCGGGGGCCGCGGCGGGCGACTGCTCTCGCGCCTCGGGGCGAGGACCGCGACCCGGTTCGCCGAGGCGGTCGACATCCCGCGGATGCTGGCCGTGTGGACCTCGGTCCTGCCGCCGGAGCAGGTGCACGTCGTCGTCGTGCCGCGGCCGGGCGCGCCCAAGGACCTGCTGTGGCGCCGCTTCTGCGAGGTGCTCGGCGTCGACGGCGGCGACTACGCCACGGAGCCCCAGCAGGCCAACGAGTCCCTGGGCTACCCCTCGGCCGAGGTGGTGCGCCGGGTCAACGCCGCGATCGAGCTCGAGCAGGTCCGCGACCAGACCGTCGTGAAGAACGACCTCGGCCTGACCACCCTCGGCGAGCGACGCTCGCAGGAGCGCCGTGCGCTCCTCGACCGGGCGACGCTGGCCGCGGCGCTCGGCTGGAACCGCACCGTCCGCGACGCGGTACGCCGGCACGGGGTCGTCGTGCACGGCGACCTCGCCGACCTGCCGGTGCCGGGGGACGGGGCCGAGCACGCGGTCGAGGACGCCCACGTGCCGCCGTCGGAGGAGGAGCTGCTGGCCGCGGCCCGGCACGGGGCGCGCGGCATGCGTCGCCTGGTCCGCCGCCGCAGCGAGCGGCTGCTGCCGCCGAAGCGGCGCAAGCGGATGGCCCGGCGCCTCCGCCGCGAGGTCGCCGGTCCCCGCGCCTGGTCGGCGGCCGAGGACCCCGTCGATGCCGCCGTGACCGACCTCGTCGCCTACGCTCATGCGCTGGTGCGGCTGCGCCGCCGCCGCGAGGAGCTGCGGCGCCGACGCCGCAGCTGACCGAGCGCCGGTGCCGCGGCGCGAACCGGGGTAGCGTCGGTGGGAACGCCGCGCGCGAGAGGAGGAGGCCGTCATGCGTCGTCGGGCCGACACCGCCCTCACGCGCCTGATGCGCTGGCTGCCGGTCGCCGTCGCCGTCGCGATCGTGGCGGTGCTCGCCGTCGCGTGGCGCGCGCTGCCGGACGGCGCCGCGGACGAGATCCAGGTGACCGAGGGCTCCGCCGCGACGACCGCGGCCGCGCCGGGCACGACCGGTGCGACCGAGACGCCCTCCGACACCGGGACCGCCGACACGACGGGGAAGGCCGGCAAGGCGGGCAAGGCCGGCAAGGCGTCGAAGACGGTCAAGGCCGGCGGCAAGGGCAGCGGCGGTGCCGCCGACGGGCGCAAGGCGGCCGATCGCGCCGAGCGGGCCGCGCTCGCCCAGGCGTTCCGCAAGCGGGTGGAGCGCAAGGCGCTCGCGAAGTCCGCGGGCTGCAGCGACGTGACCGAGGTCAGCACGACGATCACGGTGGTCTCCTACAACATGAAGTCCGCCCGCGTCGGCGGCGGCCTCGCGGCCATCCAGCGGGTCCTGGCGGCGTCGGGGGCCGACGCGGTCCTCCTGCAGGAGGTGGACCGGTTCCGCGCGGGCACCGGCCGCGTGGACCAGGCGGCGTGGCTGGCCGCGCGCCTGGGCATGGAGTCCAGCTTCGGTGCGAACGTCAGCTACGGGGGCTCGTCGGCGTACGGGACCGCGGTGCTGTCGCGGTTCCCGATCGTGTCCAGCAGCAACACGCACCTCCCCAACGGGGCGGGCGGCCAGCAGCGTGGTCTGCTGAAGACGGTGGTGGACGTCGACGGCGTGGAGGTCAGCCTCTACAGCACCCACCTGCAGAACAAGATCGACTACCTCAAGGTGCGGCAGGCGCAGGCGATCGCGCCGATCGTCCGCGCCGACCCCAACCCCGTGGTGATGGGCGGCGACTTCAACGCCTGGCCCGGCGACAACGTGATCGGCATCATCCGCTCCGCGGTGAACGACACCTGGGCGGCGGTCGGGGCCGGCGCCGGACTCACCCACCCGGCGACGAACCCGCGGGGTCGGATCGACTACCTCTTCTACGCGCACGAGGGGGTCGTGCCGGTCTCGGCGTCCGTCATCGCGGCGACCGCCTCCGACCACCGGCCGGTCCGCGCGGACTACCGGATCACCGGCGAGAGCGCCCTCTGCCCGTCCTGACCGACGGTGAGGTGGCCGCCCGGCTGCGGTACCCGGGACGTCGTCCCGAGAATTCCGTGAGGAGTTGACAAATCTCCGGAGCCTCGGCGTGTCGAGTAGAAATTACAACCGTGTAGTTACTCACGAAATCTACCGAACGCGTGTGACTGCTGTGAAAGTTGCTTCTCGTGTGAATCCTTCCCCTCACACGATGGAGTCGATCTGCCATGTCTTTCCTCGTGCCCGACGCGGCTCGTCGGAGTCGTTTCGTCATCATCTGCCAGCACCTCCTGGCGCTGGCCGTCATCCTCGCCGTGCTCACGCCGGCCGCCCGCATCGTGACCATGGACGTCCGGCCCTTCCCGGCCGGTGAGAGCACCCCGTCCCGCGCGGACAAGGGCGAGGTCGCCTACCTGCGGGCCGCGACGGTGCCGACCAAGGTCGCCGCCGCGCCCGTGGACCCGGTCGTCGACGAGTACTCCCTGACCGCGCCGAAGGGCGCCCGGATCGCCCCCGGCGCCCTGCGCGCCGAGGTCCGGCGTACCAAGGCGGGCGGCACGGAGATCCTCACCGACGCGCTGCCCGTCGAGGGGTACGGCGCCGTCGGCGTCACCTGGGCGCACGGCACCGAGGTCGGGGACGACGCGATCGGCCTGAAGGCCCGCACGCGCACCGGCGGCCGCTGGTCCGGCTGGACGACCATCGAGTACCACGACGAGCACGGCCCCGACCCGGACAGCCTCGAGGCCCGCAACGCCCGCCCGGGCTCGGACCCGCTGCTGATCGGCGACGTGGACCGCGTGCAGGTCCGGATCAACACCGAGGACGCCGCGCCGTCCGACATGAAGCTCGCGGTGATCGACCCGGGCGCCGACCGGAGCATGGCGCGGGAGACCCCGGAGATCGACACCGCCGAGCTCGACGCGGCGCGCACCGCCCCCCGCTCGGACGTCACCGACCCCGCCACGGACCCGGAGGCCGGGACGCCGGAGGACCCGGCCGACGGCGACGACACCACCGACGGCACGGACACCGCCGACGGCACCGACGAGGAGGGGGACCTCACCCTCTCCGCCGCGGCCTCGACCCCGAAGCCGAAGATCTTCTCCCGGGCCCAGTGGGGCGCCGACGAGCGGATGCGGGACCGTCCCTCGCTGCACTACTACGAGGTGCACGCCGGGTTCGTCCACCACACGGTCAACGCGAACGACTACACCAAGGCCCAGGTGCCGTCGATCATCCGTGGCATCTACGCGTACCACACGCGTTCGCGCGGCTGGAGCGACATCGGCTACAACTTCCTGGTCGACCGGTTCGGCCGGATCTGGGAGGGCCGCTACGGCGGCGTCGACCGGCCCGTCGTCGGCGCGCACACCCTCGGCTACAACGACGACGCGTTCGCGATGTCGGCGATCGGCAACTACGAGGTCACCAAGCCCTCGGCCGCCACGGTCCGCGCCTACGGCGCGCTCTTCGCCTGGAAGCTCTCGCTGCACGGCGTCGACGCGTCCTCGACGAAGCAGTACGTGACCTCGCGCAACTTCCAGGCGATCAACGGGCACCGCGACGCCGACTCGACCGCCTGCCCGGGCAAGTACCTCTACGCCAAGCTGGGCCGGATCCGCACGCTCGCCGCCAAGAACCAGGTGGGCTGGTCGGGCCGGGAGCTGGAGTCCGACCTGGCGGCGACCGAGCTGCCCGACCTGGTGGTGCGCCGCGCCTCCGACGGTCGCGGCGTCGTGGTCCCGCTGCGCTACAACAAGAAGCGCGGGCAGGTCGTGGCCCGTAGCAAGGTGATCGACACGGGCCTGGACCTCTCCGGGGCGGCCGGGCTGTTCCGCGCCGGCGACTGGGACCGCGACGGCTTCGGTGACCTGCTGGTGCGGCGCAAGGGCGAGCGGGAGAGCCTCTACCTGTACCGCGGCCTCGGCGAGGGCCAGTTCGACCCGAAGGCGATCAAGATCAGCAGCGGCTTCCGCGGCGTCCGCCTGATCGCCGCCGTCGGCGACACCACCGGCGACGGCTGGCCGGACCTGATGGGGCAGCCCAAGGGCGGGTCGATGATGATCTACCCGGGCCGAGGTCTCGACGGCCTCCGGGCCGGGTACGTCGCCCACAGCGCGGTCCGGGGCAAGCGCAACATCGCGATCGGCCGCTGGGACGCCGACGGCGCGCCGGACAGCCTGGTCCGCAGCGGGCCCGACCTGACGGTGTGGACCGGCAACGGCCCGGGCGGCTGGACGGTCAGCCGGTCGCTCGGCGCGGTGCTGGGCGGTTACGACTGGACGGTCGGCGTCTCGTCCGTGGACGACGACGGCCACGCCGACCTGCTGGTCCGCAGCCGGTCGACCAAGGAGCTCTGGCTGCTGCCGACCACCTCGAAGGGCGTGGGCTCCCGGGTCCTGCTCGGCGACATGTCGGACTACGACCTGGCCGGCTGAGCGGGCCGGACCGGGCCGGACCGGGGAGGGGAACCGGGGAAGAGCAGTCCTGGTCGCTCAGGCAGGGAAGCGTGCGGTGGCGCGCTCGGCGACGTAGATCGCCTCGAGCCGCTGCTGCGCGGCCTGTGCGACCAGGACCAACGAGCCGCCGTTCACGAGCGGCTCGGTGAAGGTCGCGACTCCTGGTGGGGAAGCCGGGTTCGCGACCGAGAGGAGGCGGCCGCCGCCGGGGAGCAGATCCCCGGCGGCGGCCGCTCGCCACATCTCGGCAGCCGGGGTCTCCGCGCCGGCGACCTCCAGCGCCGGGTCCTCGCCGCTCGGCGGGTCCCAGGGGGTGAACGCGTCCGGCTGGGACCACACCTCGACGCCCACGTCGTGCACGCCGGCCGGTACGCCGTCGCGGAACCGCACCCCGAGCGGCAGCAGCGCGCACGCCAGCACCACCCGGTCGTCGGCCTCGCCGGCCCACCGGTCGAGCGACCCCGGACCGCAGACGACGGCCTCGGGGTCGTCGGCGTCGCTGACCACCAGGCCGGCCAGCCAGGCGGCGCCGAGGAAGACCGGGCCCAGCCAGTGCGGCGGCAGGTCGATCCGCAGCCGGTCGCCCCGCTCCAGGCCGAGCTCGTCCACGAGCAGCGACCCCGCCTTGGCCACCCAGTTCGCGTAGGTGGTGACCGAGAGCTCGACGCGCTCCCCGGTGGCGTCGTCGTAGAAGGTCACCAGGGGGCGGCCCGGGTCCTGGCGCAGGCGCGCGTCGAGGATCTCGGCGAAGGTCCGCGGGGTGCCGCCGGGGGCGTTGCTGGGGGTGCCGGTGCTCACGCGGCGAGGATAGGTGCTGACTCCGCCGCGGGCGGCACCGCCGATCCTCTACGCTGCCGCGCATGTGCGCCGCACCCTCCGCCGCCACCGACGCTCCCGACGGCCCCGGCTCGCTCGACGGCTTCTGGGCGGTGATCCCGGCCGGCGGCGCGGGCACCCGGCTGTGGCCGGCGTCCCGCTCGGCGTCGCCGAAGTTCCTGCACGACCTCACCGGCCGCGGGCGGACGCTGATCCAGCAGACCACCGACCGGCTCGCGCCGCTGGCCGGGGACCGGATGCTGGTGGTGACCGGCCGCGCCCACCGGGACGCGGTGGTCGGCCAGCTCGCCGGTGTGCTGGACGGGGCCGCGGTCCTGGCCGAGCCGTCCGCGCGCGACTCGATGGCGGCGATCGGCTGGGCGGCCGCCGTGCTGGAGCGCCGGGGCGCCGAGGTGATGGGCTCCTTCGCCGCCGACCACGTGATCGAGGACGAGCCGGCCTTCGCGGCGGCGGTCACCGCGGCGGTGGCGGCCGCGCGGGAGGGCTGGCTGGTCACGCTCGGGATCGAGCCGACCGCGCCCTCCTCGGCCTTCGGCTACATCCACCAGGGCGAGCCGCTCGACGGCCTGCCCGGCGCGCGCCGGGTCGCCTCGTTCGTCGAGAAGCCGTCCACGGCGCTCGCCGAGACCTACCTGGCCTCGGGGGAGTACCGCTGGAACGCCGGCATGTTCGTGGTCCGCCCGGGCGTGCTGCTGGACCTGCTCGCCGAGCAGGACCCCGACTTCGCGGCGGCGCTGCGCGCGATCGCGGCGGAGCCGGGGACGCTCGAGGAGCGGTGGCCCACCCTGCCGAAGATCGCCATCGACCACGCCGTGGCCGAGCCCGCGGCGGCCGTCGGGCGCGTCGCGACCGTTCCCGGGGCGTTCGGCTGGGACGACGTCGGCGACTTCGACTCCCTGGCCACGCTGCTCGGCGGCGACGCCCCGGTCACCGTCCTGGGGGAGGAGTCGCTCGTGATCGCCGAGGACGCCTCGGGGCTCGTGGTGCCGGCGTCGGGCCGCACGGTGGCCGTGGTCGGCCTGGAGGACGTGGTCGTGGTCGACACCGGCGACGCCGTGCTGGTCACCACCCGCGCCCGTGCGCAGGACGTGAAGCGGGTCGTCGCGACGCTCAAGGCGACGGACCGCACCCACCTCACCTGAGCGCGACTCGGCAGAAACTCACGCCCGGTCCAGACAGCAAGGGCGCGAGTCGGCAGAAAGTTTCTGCCGACTCGCGCCCTGCTGCTGTCAGTTGGTGCCGACTCGCGGGGTCAGCTCATCCGGGCGCCGCCGATGGGCTCCGGCGCGTCGGTGTAGGGGTAGTCCTTCATGAACCGGTCCAGCGCCGCGCCGCTCGGCTCGGAGCAGTACTGCCACACACCCTGCTGCTTGTCGCCGGACTTGCCGCCCTTCGCGGTCCAGTGGGTGAAGGCGATGTGCTGTCCGTCGGGGAACGACGCGCCGTTCTCGTCCTCCGACGTCCACGGGACGGCGATGAAGGAGTAGCGGTTGTTGGTGTCGTTCACGTCGAGCGTGGAGGCGATCGACTTGATCGTGGCCATCGTCGAGTCGTCCTCGGCGGCGGTCTCGTCGTACCAGAGGACCGTGAAGCCGTGCTCGAGGTTGTGCACCAGCGCCTCCAGCGGCGGCCGGTCGCCGGCCTCGTAGAAGCGGCGGTCGATGCTCACCGGGGCGACGCCGCCGCCCACGTTCCAGTGGGCGCCGAAGGCCGGCGGCGCGAACTCGTAGTCGACCGGGGTGCCCTCGGTGACGTGGTCCTGGTTGCCCTCCGCGCTGCGGGTGACCACCGGCTCGCAGACGTCGGCGGAGGCGCCGATCTCGGCCAGCGCCTTGTCCTTGTACTGCTGGCGGTCGAGCCAGCCGCTGACGGCGGGGTACGCCGCGAGGCCGACGATGACGAGCGCGATCGCCACGCAGACGACCACGATGATCCGCCCCTGGCGCTTCTCGGCGTTGCGCTGGGAGCGCCGGATGTCGTCGATGACCTTCTGGCGGTCCGACTTCGCGGTCTTCGTCTTGGCCACGGGAGGGTTACCTCGGAATCAGGGGTGGGACAGGGGTGGTCGGCGCGAAGTCTACGGAGTCACCGGGCGGATGCTGAGATCGGCCGCCCCCTCGTGGATCTCCCACCCGTGCGCGAAGGCGACGATCGCGACCGCGACCCGGGTCCCGGCGGCGCAGCGGACCTCGTCGTCGCCGACCACGGTGGCGGGGGTCCCGGTCCGGGCCAGCGCGGTGGCGAGGTCGCCCGCCGACGCCGGGGCGCCGAACGGGAGCCGGTCCTCCGGGCGCCCGGCGACCGCCGCGACGACCGCCTCCCGCGCGCCGAGCCCGAACATGTCGCCGCCGTCGGCGCGGATCAGCGCGGCGGCGCCCGGGCCGTCCTCACCGGGGGGCAGCACGAGGTCGGGCCGCCCGCGCACCACGGCGCACGGGCGGGCCGCGAGCTTGCCCTGCGCCAGCTCGGCGGCGCCGGCGACCTGGTCGGCGACCGCGGGGGCGGTGACGGCCAGCGGGTTGCCGTGCGCGTCGACGCGGCCGGCGAAGGACTCCAGCACGGTCACGCCGGCGGCGCCGATCGCGATGTCGGTCTGACCCTCGCGCCACGGGCGCCCGGCGGTGTCGGTGACGATCACCCCGACGTTGACGGCCGCGCGCGCGGCCACGCCCGCGCGCAGGCGGCGCGCGGAGGCGTCGGGGTCCAGCGGCAGCAGCACCACCGAGCCGGCGGCCACGTTCGAGGCGTCGACGCCGGCGGCGGCCATGGTCAGGCCCAGGCGGTTGCGCACGATCCGGGTCGCGCCGCGGACGGCGACCGGCCGGACTGTCTCGGCGTCGATCCAGGCCTCGCGGTCGCCGGTGACGACGCGGCCCTCGGCCTTGCTGACGACCTTGCTGGTAACCACGAGCAGGTCGCCGTCGGCCAGGTCGAGCAGCGGCACGAGGAGGGCGGCGAGGTCGTCGCCGGCCGCGACCTCGGGCACGCCGTCGGGGGCGTGCACGGTCAGGCCGGCGGTCGTGCCGGTCACCGGCCCGGTCACTGGGTCGCCACCAGCTCGATCGCGGCCGCCGCCATCGCGGCGGTGGCGTCGTGGTCGGTCATCATCAGCGGTACGGCGGCGCAGGCGATCCCGCCCGCGCGGACGCGCTCGACCTGCCCGGCGTCGCGCTCGTCGACCAGCCAGCCGTCGAGCACGCCCCCGGCGGCCCGGGCGCCGTAGTGCAGGCCGACGCCGGCCGCGCTGACCTCGACGCCGATCGAGGTGAGCATCTGCTCGGCCATCCCGCGCACGTGCCGGTCCCCGACGATGGGGGAGAGCCCCACGACGGGTGCCGCGGTCTCCCGGACCGCCTCGCGGATCCCCGGCACGCCGAGGATGGTGCCGACCGAGACCACCGGGTTCGACGGCGGCAGGACCACCAGGTCCGCGCCGGTGATCGCCTCGACCACCCCGGGGGCGGGCCGGGACTCCTCGAGGCCGACCACGGCGACGGTGCGGGCCGCGACCTCGGCGCGCAGCCGGACCCAGTACTCCTGGAAGTGGACCACGCGCAGCCCGCTGGGGGAGTCGGGGTCCTCCACGGCGACGTGGGTCTCCACCCGGTCGTCGGTCATCGGCAGCAGGCGCACCCGGTCGCCGTACCCCGGCGCCAGCCAGCGGCGGCAGAGCGCCTCGGTCACCGCGCTCAGCGGGTAGCCGGCCTCCAGCATCTGGGTGCGCACCAGGTGGGTGGCGATGTCGCGGTCACCCAGGCCGAACCAGGTCGGCTCGACGCCGTACGCCGCCAGCTCCTCCTTGGCGCTCCAGGTCTCCGCCCGCCGACCCCACCCGCGGTCCGGGTCGATGCCATCCCCTAGCGTGTACATCACCGTGTCGAGGTCGGGGCAGACCTTGAGGCCGTGGATCCACCAGTCGTCGCCGTTGTTGGCGATCACGGTCACCTCGGCCTCGGGGGCGACTCCGGGCAGCAGCCCGCTGCGGAGGCCGTGCAACAGGCCCTGCAGGAACTTCGCGCCCCCCATGCCGCCGGACAGGACGGTCAACTTCTCCATGGGGACAACTCTGCCGGTCGTGTGCTGAGTGTTTTGCGGGGGGTTGCAAATACCAGACGAAGGCTTGACTCAGCGTGTATGACATGCGTGTAATTCCATTAGCGTCGTTCAAGGCACGGGGGCCCTCCGGCAAGGCAGCCGAAGGGAAAAGTGGCCGCACGAACGGCGCGTCGGGGGTCGAAAGGGGCGGAAAAGTGAGGGAACTCTTCCTGGTCGAGGCTGAGTCCGAGGAACTGGGCTGGCAGGAGCGCGCACTCTGTGCGCAGACGGATCCCGAGGCGTTCTTCCCGGAGAAGGGCGGATCGACGCGGGAGGCCAAGAAGGTCTGCCAGACCTGCGAGGTCCGGATCGAGTGCCTCGAGGCTGCGCTGATGAACGACGAGCGGTTCGGCATCTGGGGTGGGCTGTCCGAGCGCGAGCGGCGCAAGCTGAAGAAGCGCGCGGTCTGAGTCTGACGACACCGCCGTTGCCACAACGGCGGTGCTGGTTCGACCGGCCACCTGAACGCACGTAGGGTGGCCGGTCGTGGCAGCGCCGAACGAACTGGGTGTCCCCAGGGTCACCGTCCTTCTGGTCAGCCATGACGGCGCAACCTGGTTGCCCGCCGTCCTCGAGGGACTGGCGGACCAGACCGTTCCTCCGGCGGGCGTCGTCGCCGTCGACACCGGCTCGAAGGACGGCAGCGCCGAGCTGATCGAGGACACCCTCTCGGCCCGCGGCGTGCCGGTCACGGTGCTCCGCGCCGGCAGCGGCACGAGCTATCCCGAGGCGGTCAACCGCGGCCTCGTCGAGCTCGCCCAGCGCGGCGAGGAGCCGGAGTGGGTCTGGCTGCTGCACGACGACTCGCGGCCCGAGCCCGACGCCCTCGAGGCGCTGCTGGCGGTCGCCGCGGCCCGCCCCGACGCGGACTTCCTCGGCCCCAAGCTGCGCGAGTGGCCCTCCCTGCGGCGGCTGCTCGAGCTGGGCGTCACCATCAGCGGCACCGGCCGGCGCGAGACCGGCCTGGAGCGCGGCGAGTACGACCAGGGCCAGCACGACGAGACCCGCGAGGTGCTCGCCGTGAACACCGCCGGCATGCTCGCCCGGCGTACCGCGCTGGAGGCGCTGGACGGCTTCGACCCCCAGCTGGCGCTCTTCGGCAACGACATCGACCTGGGCTGGCGCGCGGCGGCGGCCGGCCGGGTCACGCTGGTCGTCCCGGCGGCGGTGGTCTTCCACGCCGAGGCCGCGCACCGCGGGGTGCGGCGCACGCCGCTCACGGGCCGCCACACCCACTTCCAGGAGCGCCGCGCGGCGCTCTACACCCTGCTCGCCAACGTGCGCCCGTGGGCGCTGCCGTTCCAGCTGGTCCGGCTGGTGCTGGGCTCGCTGCTGCGGATGCTCGGCTACCTCGTGGTCCGCTCGGTCGGCGAGGCGCTCGACGAGCTCGCCGCCCTGGTCGCGGTCTGCGGGCGCCCGGGCGCGGTCCACGCGGCCCGCCGCGCCCGCGCCCGCCAGCGGGCGTCCACCCGCGGCGACGTCGGACCCGACACCGAGCGGGTACGGCGGCTGCTGGCCCCCTGGTGGGTGCCGTACCGCCATGGGCTCGACTTCTTCGGCGACCTGCTCGCCGCCGCCACCAACCAGGCCGCCGACGTGGCCGAGCGCCGCCGCGCCGCCGCGGCCGAGCGGGACCCGACGGCGGCCCCTCCTCGCCGGGTCGACCGGCCGGGCGACGACGACGAGGCGTTCGAGGACAGCGGCTGGGTGGTGCGGTTCCTGACCGACCCCATCGCCGTCGTGGTCGCGGTGGTGGTGCTCGCGCTGGTCATCGGGGCCCGCGGCGCCTTCGGCGACATCTCCGGCGGTGCCCTCTCCCCGGCGCCGTCGGGCCGCGGCACCTGGTGGACGCTGCACCTGGAGAGCTGGCACGCGCTCGGCTTCGGCTCCGCGGTCCCGGCGCCCGGCTACGTCCTGGGGCTCGCGGTGCTGGGCTCGGCCTTCGGCCCCGGGTGGGCGATGTCGCTGCTGCTGATCACCGCCGCGCCGCTGGCGCTGTGGGGGGCCTGGCGGTTCCTGCGGGTGGTGGCGAGGCTGCTCACGCCCGAGGGTGCCCCGCGCTGGCTGCTGCTGTGGGGGGCGGTGACGTACGCCGCGATCCCGCTCGCCGCCGGCGCCTGGGGCACCGGCCGGTGGGGCGTCATCGTCGGCGCCACGCTGCTGCCCTGGATGGCCCACGCCGCCCTCGGCTTCGCCGACCCCGAGCCCGGCCGCCGCTGGCGGGCCGCGTGGCGCTCCGGCCTGATCCTGTCGCTGCTGGTCGCCGTGATGCCGGTGATGTGGTGGCTGTTCGCCGCGCTCGCGCTGGTCGTGGTGGGCACCGCGGCGCTGCTGGTCCGCTCCGCGATCGGCGACCGGTCGGTGTGGGGCCCGCCGCTGGCCGGCCTCGCCGTGCCCCTCGTGGTGCTGTCGCCGTGGTGGCTGCCGTCCGTCTGGCACGGCGCCGGCGCGGGCCTGTTCCTGGAGATCGGCCGCTGGCCGACGCCCGTCACCGACGGCTGGGCGCTGTTCGCCGGACGCTTCGGCGAGGCGGGCGCCCCGGCCTGGATCGGCGTGGTCCTGGTGGCGCTCGCGGTGCTGGCGCTGATCCCGCGCGCGAGTCGCGTCGCCACGCTGCTGTGCTGGCTGGTCGCCGCCGTCGCCGCCGTGGTCGCGATCCCGCTCGCGGTCACGATGGTCGACCTGCCCGGGCTCGAGCAGCAGCAGCCCGGCCTGGGTCCCGCCCTCCTGCTGCTGCACGGCAGCTTCGTCACCGCCGCCGTCCTCGGCGTCGTCGGTGCCCGCGCGACCGTGCCGGCCGGCCGCGGCCCGCTGCTGCGCGGGCTGCTGACCGGCACCACCGCGGTCGTCGCGCTGCTCGCCGTGCTGGTGCCGGTCGGCGGGCTGACCTGGTTCGCCGTCGACGGCGCCGACCAGCTCCAGGCACGCCCACCCACGGGGATCCCCGTCTACATGCAGCAGCGCGCCGAGACCGCCGACCAGTACGGCATCCTCGTGCTGCGCGGCAGCATCGACGAGGGCCTGACCTACGAGGTGGTCCGCGGCGACGGCGCGACCGTCGGCGAGGACGAGATCCTCGCGCTCACCCCGGAGGACGCCGAGGTCACCGGGACCATCACGGCGCTCGTCACCACGCCGTCGCCGGAGGCCGTCGAGGACCTGCGCGGGCGCGGCATCGCCTACCTGGTGCTGCCCGCCCCGGTCGACGGCGATGTCGCGGCCCGGCTGGACGCCACCGGAGGTCTCGAGCGGGCCAGCTCGGCGGACCGGGCCACCGCCGCCTGGGAGGTGTCGGACCCGCCGACGGCGGAGAGCGTCGAGGGGCCGGGCTCGTGGCTGCGGGTCGTGCTGCTGGTCGTCCAGCTGGTCTCGATCCCGGTGCTGATCGTGTGGGCGCTGCCCACCCTGCGAAGGAGTCGCTCATGAGCGGGCCGGACCCGTCCGAGGGCGCGGGACGACGCGCCGACCGCACGACCTCCGGGCGCTCCGGGCGGCGGGCGCAGGTCAGCCGCGGAGCCGGCGCCCTGCGCAGCCGGCTCGACGTGCTGGTGGTGCTCGCGGTCGTGCTGCCGCTGGTGGTGCTGGCCAGCGTGGCCGTGATCGGTGAGGAGCAGGACCACGTGCCGTCGGCGGCCGCGCCCGAGGGGGCCCCGCTCGCCGACGCCACGGTGATCTGCCCGGCCTCCGTCAGCCCGGGGGAGGGCGCCGACGTGGTGGCGATGCGGGTGCCCGAGGTCGACGGCGGCGAGGTCACGGTGCGCACGGGGTCAGCCCGGCTGCGGCGCCCGCGCACAGTCGACGTCCCCGGCCCGGAGCCGGTCGCGCTGCCGCGCACCGACGGCCTGGTCGCGCTGGACGCCACGGGCGACGCCGCGTCCGGCCTGGTCGCCGGGCGGCGCGAGGCGCTGGTCTCCGAGCCGTGCCGGGCCCCGGCGTACGACGAGTGGTTCCTGGGCCTCGGCGGGTCCGCGCGGAACGGCTCGACGCTGACCCTGGTCAACCCCGACGACAGCGCGGCCGTGGTGGACGTGAACCTGATCGGCCCGCGCGGCCCGATCGACGAGGACGCCGGCCGCGGGATCACCATCGAGGGCGGGCGGTCGGTCCGCGTCGACCTCGCCAGCGTCGCGCCCCGGCGGGCCGACGTCGCGGCCCACCTGTCGGTCAGCCGCGGCCGGGTCTCGATGACCGTCGAGCACCGCTACGACCCGCTGGGCTCGGGCGAGGCCACGGTCGACACGCTGCCGGCGCAGTCGCGGGCCGCGAGCCGGAACCTGCTGCTCGGCGTCGCCCCCGCGGGGTCGCAGCGCTCCCTCTACCTGGCCAACCCGGGTGACGACGAGGTGCGGGCCACCGTGCGGGTGATGAACGCCGACGCCGTCTTCACCCCCAGCGACACCGAGGACGTCGTGGTGCCGCCGCGCACGCAGGTCCGGGTGCCGCTGGCCGGCATCGTCGACGCCCAGGCCGCCGAGGGGATGCTCGGCCTCGTGGTGGAGGCCAGCGGACCGGTGCTCTCCACCGTCCGCGGGCTGGACCGCGGCGACCTCGTCGCCGTCGGCGCCGCGGAGGTGCTGCGCGCGCCCGCCGCGGTGGTCGTGCCCCAGGGCAAGGCCCGCCTCGTGGTCGGCGGCGCGCGCCGCGCCGGCGTGGTGCGCGTGCGCGCCTACGACGCCGCCGGCAAGGTGCTGCTGAAGAACGGCCGGGTCGAGATCGGCGCCGACCGCGGCGCGTCGCTGGCGCTGCCCGCGGGCACCGCCGGGATCACCGTCGAGGCGAGCGCGACCCCGGTCGCCGCCGCGGTCGTGGTGGACAGCGACGGCGGCACGCCGGGCTCCGCGGTGGTGCCGGTCCGGCCGGCCGACGTCACCGCCGACGTGCCGGTGGTGCGGCCCCGCTGACCGCGTCGCTGGTCGAGGTGGGAGGCGCCCCGGCGCCGAGCCTCGAAGCCCGGTGGCGGTGGTTTCGAGGCTCGCTTCGCTCGCACCTCGACCACCGGACGGGTCAGTCCTCGTCGTCGGTGTAGCGCGGGTCCACCTCGGTGGCCGGGATCCCCAACAGCTCGGCGACCTGCTCGACGAGGACGGTGAGCACCAGCGCCTCCAGGTCCTCGCGCTCGCGCGCGCGGTGCTCGATCGGGCGCCGGAAGACGACCAGCCGCGTCGGCCGGCCGCCGGTGCCGCGGATCAGCGAGGAGAGCGGCACCCGGCCGTTGTCCCAGTCGTCGGGGAGGTGCGGGGAGTCCTCGACGGCGTACTCGACCATGCCGAGGCGGGTCGCCCACCGGTCGTCGATCTCGGTGACGATGTCGAGGACGATCCGGTCGAACTGCTCCCGGCGGCTCCGCGGCAGCGGCGGCTCGGGGGAGAGGTCGCTCGGCAGCACGGCCGGTCCGCGCATGCCGCGTCCGCGGCGGTCGCGTCCGCGGCGACGGGTCGGGCCGTCGGCGGTTCCGGTCGGGGTCGCCGAAGCCGAGTTCTCCATGATCCGCGAGCCTATCGGCCGAAGGGGCCGACGGCGGGGTACCGTCTGCCGCGTGAGTATGGCCCGGCGTTGTTCCCGCACCGCGTGCGCGCGCCCCGCGGCCGCGACGCTGACCTACGTGTACGCCGACCAGACCGCCGTGCTGGGCCCGGTCTCGACCTACGCCGAGCCCCACGCCTACGACCTGTGCGCCCTCCACAGCGAGCGGCTCTCCGCGCCGCGCGGCTGGGAGGTGGTCCGGCTCGCTCTCGGTACCACGCAGCCCGGGCCGAGCGAGGACGACCTGCTGGCCCTCGCCGACGCGGTCCGCGAGGCCGCCCGCCCCGCGCCGCCGCCGGCACCCCCCAAGGAGACCGGCCGCGAGGTCGCCCGGCGCGGCCACCTGCGGGTGCTCACCTCCGACTAGGCGCCCGCGCGGCACCCGTCCTGGGTATCCCGGGGGCATCGGGCGTCCGCGCCGAACAGCGGTGCACTAGGGTCCGGTCCATGCTCACTCCGACCACTTCCCCGGAGAACCTTGCCGCCGTCTTCAAGGCCTACGACGTGCGCGGCACCGTGCCGGAGCAGCTCGACGAGGACCTGGCGCGCGCCGCCGGCGCGGCCTACGTCGAGGAGCTCGGCGCGACGGCGCTGGTGATCGGCTACGACATGCGCCCCAGCTCGCCCGGCCTGGCCGGTGCGTTCGCCGACGGCGCCACCGCCGCGGGTGCGGACGTGACCATGATCGGCCTCGCCTCGACCGACCAGCTGTACTTCGCCTCGGGGCACCTGGAGCTGCCGGGCGCGATGTTCACCGCCAGCCACAACCCGGCGCAGTACAACGGGATCAAGATGTGCCGGGCGTTCGCGCAGCCGGTCGGCCTGGAGTCCGGCCTGGCGGCGATCCGGGACCGGATCGCCCGCGGCGGCTCGGTCGCCGCCGGCCGCACCGGGTCGATCACCTCCTACGACGTGCTCCAGGCCTACGCGGTCCACCTGCTGAAGCTGGCGCCGGTCGCCGGGCGCCGCCTCAAGGTCGTCGTCGATGCGGGCAACGGGATGGCCGGCCACACCGCCCCCGCCGTGTTCGACCGCCTCGTCGGCCAGGTCGACGTCGTGCCGATGTACTTCGACCTCGACGGCACGTTCCCCCACCACGAGGCGAACCCGATCGACCCGGCCAACCTGGTCGACCTGCAGAAGCGCGTGGTCGCGGAGCAGGCCGACATCGGCCTGGCGTTCGACGGCGACGCCGACCGCTGCTTCATCGTCGACGAGCGTGGCCGTGCGGTCTCGCCGTCCACCCTGACCGCGCTGATCGCGGCCCGGGAGCTGGCCAAGGAGCCCGGCGCGACCGTGATCCACAACCTGATCACCTCGCGCGCGGTGCCCGAGATCGTGCGCGAGCACGGCGGCACCCCGGTGCGCACCCGGGTCGGCCACTCCTTCATCAAGGCGACCATGGCCGAGACCGACGCGATCTTCGGCGGCGAGCACAGCGGCCACTTCTACTTCCGCGACTTCTGGCGCGCCGACTCCGGCATGCTCGCGGCGCTGCACGCGCTGGCGGCGCTCGCCGAGGCAGACGTCCCGCTCTCGGAGCTGATGGCGACCTACGAGCGCTACCCGCTCAGCGGCGAGATCAACTCGACGGTCGCCGACCAGGCCGCCGTGCTGGCGGCGATCGAGGAGCGGTACGGCAGGATGGACGGCGTCACGATCGACCACCTGGACGGCCTCAGCGTGGCCCACGCCGACTGGGCGTTCAACGTGCGCGCATCGAACACCGAACCACTGCTGCGGCTCAACGCCGAGGGGAAGGACGAACCCACCATGGGCAAGATCCGGGACGACGTGCTGGCGATCATCCGGGGCGCGCTGTGAGCGCCGCGGACGCCGGCATCGCGCCGGAGCTGCTGGCGATCATCGTCTGCCCCTCGTGCCACGGCGACCTCGCCGTCACGCCGGCCGGCGACGCCACGGAGCTCGTCTGCGGCGGCTGCGGCCTGGCCTACCCGGTGCGCGACGGCATCCCGGTGCTGCTGGTCGACGAAGCCCGCAAGCCCGCCTGAGTCGGGGGCTGGCGCTGCGATGACCTGGTTCGACGAGTCCCGGCTCGACAGCGAGACCGCCCTCGCCTCGGCCGACCTCCGGCTGCGCTACCTGGCCGAGTCCGGCTCGCGGGTGCGCCGCGAGGTCTCCGGTGCGGCCGACGCGATCGCGGAGGCTGTCGGCCGCGCGGCCGACAGCCGGCCGCGCGCGGTGATCGCCGGTGGTCCGGACTCCCGGCTGCTGAGGGCGGTGCTGGAGCCGTTCTGCCCGGTGCCGTTCGTGGCGTGGCCCAACCCGTCGCTGCCCGGCTGGGCGGGCAGCCTCGACCTGGTCGTGGTGCTGGCGCCGGACGGCTCCGACGTCGGCGCGGCCTCGGCCGTCGCCGAGGCGGCCCGCCGCGGGTGCCAGGTGGTCGTCGCCTGCCCGCCGGAGTCCCAGGTCGCCGAGCACGCCACCGGCCGGTGGACGACCGTGCTGCCCACGGAGACCCGCGACCAGCTCGCGACCGCGGTCACCGTCCTCTCCTTCCTGCACCAGGTCGACCTCGGTCCGGTGGCGACCCCCGACGCGGTGGCCGAGGCTCTCGACGACGTGGCCATCTCGTGCGGGCCGCGCCGCGACATCTCGATCAACCCGGCGAAGATGCTGGCCATCGCGCTCGGCGACGCCGACCCGGTGGTCTGGGGCGGCTCGGTCCTGGCCGCGCGCGCCGCGCGCCGGGTGGCCGAGTCGATCCGGCGTACCTCCGGGCGGGCGGCGCTGGCCGGCGACGCCGAGCACCTGCTCCCGGTGCTGGAGGCGACCCGGCCGCGCAACGTCTTCGCCGACCCGTTCTCCGACCCGGCGGGCGGCGACCGCCGCCCGGTGCTGGTGATCCTCGACGACGGCGCCGACGACCCGGTGGCGCTGGCCCAGCGGCGGGCGCTGGAGCAGGCGGCCGACGAGCACCAGGTCCGCGTCGAGTACGTCGAGGCCGAGGCCGAGGGCGAGGTGGCGCGCTACGCCTCCCTGCTGCTGCACGGCACCTACGCCGCCGAGTACCTGCGGCTCGGCCTGGTCGAGGACTGAGCGCGCTGTCCCCGCGGACCCCCGGCGGTCGCCGGCGATGAGCAGCGCCTGCTGCGGACCCGCCCGCCGGCCCGATGCTCGAAGTGCCGGAGCGCCGCCCGCCCCGCTCGCGGGTGGCGCCGGCGTGCCCGACGACGCCGCGTCACGGCTGCGCGCCTCGCTGCTGCCCGTCCCGGCCCAGCGGTTCACCATGGGCACCGACGACCCGCGCGGGTACGCCGCCGACGGCGAGGGCCCCGAGCACCCGGTGGAGGTGTCGGCGTTCGCGGTCGCGCCGTACGCGGTCACCAACGCCTGGTTCGCGCGCTTCGTCGAGGAGACCGGGCACGTCACCACGGCCGAGCGGTTCGGCAACTCCTTCGTCTTCGCGGGCCTGCTGCCCGACGACGCGCCGCCCACCCAGGGCGTGGTCGGCACGCCGTGGTGGCGGCTGGTCGAGGGCGCCAGCTGGCGGGCGCCGGAGGGGCCGTGGAGCGACGTCCGCGACCGGCCCGACCACCCGGTGGTCCACGTCAGCTGGCTCGACGCCGTGGCGTTCTGCGCGTGGAGCGGCACCCGCCTGCCCACCGAGGCCGAGTGGGAGTGCGCCGCCCGCGGCGGGCTGGCCGGGCAGCACTACCCCTGGGGCGCGGAGCGCGAGCCGGGCGGCGAGCACCGGATGAACGTCTTCCAGGGCACCTTCCCCGGCGGCGACACCGGCGAGGACGGCTGGGTCGGCACCGCGCCCGTCGGCTCCTTCCCGGCGAACGGGTACGGCCTGCACGACGTCACCGGGAACGTGTGGGAGTGGTGCGCGGACTGGTTCGACCCCGAGTGGTATGCCCGGTCGGCGGCCGCCGGGGTGGCCGTCGACCCCACCGGACCGGCCGGTCCGGTCACCGGCGCGCGGGTGATGCGCGGCGGCTCCTACCTGTGCCACGACAGCTACTGCTGGCGCTACCGGGTCGACGCCCGCAGCTCCAACACGCCCGACTCCACCACCGGGAACCTGGGGTTCCGGGTCGCGGGGGCGGCCGCGGTCCGGGATTGAGCCGCCGCCGGACCGGGTAGGCCGGAGGAATGCCTCCGACATCGCGCCGCGAGCCGACGACCCCGGCCCGCGACCCCTGGCTGGACAACGCGAAGGCCGCGCTGGTGACCCTCGTCGTGGTCGGCCACGCCTGGACCCTGCTGCCCGCCGACGGCCCGACGGCCCGCCTCTACGACTTCCTCTACGCCTGGCACATGCCGGCGTTCGTGCTGGTCACCGGCTACCTGTCGCGCGGCTTCTCCTACCGGCCCGACCGCCTGGCGAACCTGGTGCGGACCGTCGCGGTGCCGTACGTGGTGTTCGAGTGCGCGATGGCGCTGTTCCGGGTCTACGTCGGTGGCGAACGCCTCGAGGACCTCTTCGCCGACCCGCACTGGCCGATGTGGTTCCTGCCGGCCCTGTTCGCGTGGCGGCTGCTGACGCCCCTGTTCCGGCCGCTGCCGGCCGGGCTGGCGGTCGCCGTCGCGGTCAGCCTCGCGGCGGGGCTCTGGGCGGGGGACACCCTCGACGTCGCGCGGGTCCTCGGCCTGCTGCCGTTCTTCGTGCTCGGGCTGAAGGCCACCCCGGAGCGGCTGGAGTGGCTCCGCGGGCCGCTGCCGGCGGCCACCGCGGTGGCCGTCCTCGTCGGCATCTGGCTGCTCTCCGCCCACACCGACCGCTGGGCCGCCACCGAGTGGCTCTACTACCGCTCGACCTACGACGAGCTGGCCGTCGGCGACGCCCGCGCCGTGCTCACCCGAGCGGTGCTGCTGGCGGTGGGCGCCGCGGGTGCGCTCGCCTTCCTGGCCCTGGTGCCGCGGACGGCCGGCTGGTTCAGCCGGATGGGCTCGGCCACCCTGGTCGTCTACCTGTGCCACGGGTTCGCCGTGAAGGGTGCCGAGTACGCCGGCTACCAGGAGTGGGCGGCCGCCCACCTCTGGCCGGCGGTCGTGGTGACCACCCTCGGCGCGGTGGCGCTCGCGCTGGCCCTCGGCTGCGCCCCGGTGGCGCGCCGGCTGACGCCGCTGGTCGACCCCTTCGGCGCGGCGCGCGAGCACGTGCGTGGCGCCGTGCACCTGACCGCGCTCAGCCCGGACCTCGGCTACGCCAACCTGGCGATCCGGGGGCGCAAGCTGCGCGCGATCGTCGACGAGCAGCTCGAGCCCGCCCTCGCGCTGAAGCCCGACCTGGTCAGCC